>JABZFO010000073.1 GCA_014237405.1 Desulfosarcina sp.
TGGATCTGGGAAACCAGAAATTCTCGCACGTCCGGGACGGAAGCCATGGCCCGCTGGGCATCGGCGATGGACCGGCCCCGTTCGGTCAGGGCCACCCGGTCCTGCTGGGGGGTGGGAGGCTCGGGTTTTTCTGGCTTGGCCGCGTCCAGATTTTTCCCTTGCACTTGAGCGGTCTGGTAAATATTGAGTTTAGATTGAAGATCACTGCCGTTAATTTTCATGATCGTTACTCCTTGTTGTACATGTAATGAACAGATTATCGGTCACTTTACCAAAAAACAATAGCTTTTTTTAAATAGAAGGTACAACAAACTGATTTATTTACAATTTTTTAACACATGGGAAATACCGCCTTTTAAGGTTGTCCTTTTCATCCGAAGGCGGTATTTTTTTGCCCCATGAAAACAATGATGAAACCCATGCTGCTGATGGCCGCCGCCCTGGTGGTTGTGGTGTTCATTGTTTTCTGCACTATCCTTTTCTGGATCAAATCCAACCATGGCCTTCAATGGGTGCAGTCCCGGGTCAACACGGCGATCCCCGGAACAATAACCATCGAAAGACACCGGCTGTCGCTTCTGAGACCAAGCCTGGGTCTGTATGGTGTTGTGCTCCATGATCCCCAGGGGCTTGCCTTGGCGGGCTTTACCCACCTTGCCGTGAGGCTCGACTGGTGGGCCCTGTGGCGGCGGGAACTCCGGCTGGAACACATCCTGCTGCAGGCCCCGTGGGCAGACCTGACCGTTCATGAGGCTCCGGGACTCAACCTGATGACAGCCCTGGTACCGCTTGCCAGGGAAAAGGAGGCTGACGCGCCGCCGCCCGACGACGCTGGCTTGCCCTTCAACATCGTTTTCAAATCGATTCAGCTGACCGACGGCCGCTTTACGTTTACGCCATTAGACGATACCACCCGCCTGGAAACCACCGGGATCACCCTTTCTGCCGATGGTAATCTCATGGCCCGATCCGGCAGTCTGGATCTCGATCTGGCCAGTGTTCGGTTCAGCACCCCCGGCATCCATCCGGAACCGGCCCGTATCGCCTTAAAGGCCCGTCTGAATGGCGACAAACTGAACGTCTCCACGTTTGATGTCACCACTGGCCGGACCACATTAAGACTCTCCGGTTCAGCCGATGATCTGTACACGGCGCCGATGGTGGACAGTGTTTTATCCGTTGACAGTCGGCTGGCAGAGTTGAAAGCAGCTTTTGATCTTGATGGAGACTATACCGGTTCCGTAAACGCCAAACTCACCCTCAAGGGGGCCTTGGCCAACCCTGATGCCGGACTCGTCCTGGCGGTTGACGGTGGCCGGATTGCCGGTCAGCCTTTGGACCATGGCGACCTTTCCATCAACCTGCAGGATCGGCAGGTAACGATCGATCCCGCAGCGTTCCGGCTGGCAGATGGCGCGGTCATCCTGAATGGAACGGTAAACCTTCGTAAGGCATTTCCAACGGGCTTTCTCGCGCCGCCGGCAGATGCAAACGCCATCGGGTTTCAATTACCGGAAACGGCGTCATCCCGTCAGGCATCTCCACCCGGCTGACATTGAATGGATCGGGGCAGGGGCTGCTCGCCCCCGGTATGGACCGGCCGGTGAATGCCGACGTGAATCTGTCGGCACGGATGGACCGGGGCAAGATTTCCATAACCCACCTCAACGCCGCAGCCGACGGCGTTGAACTGTCCGGGAATGGCAGTTTTCAGATGGATGGCCGGGCACTTTCCGGAAACCTGTCATTGACGGCAGATGATCTCTCCCGGGCCCTGGCCGTGGTGGGAATGCCGTCCGTCAATGGCACCTGCAACGCAGCACTGACCGTGGACGGCAGTCTGAACCAGCCCCAATTCTCTCTGAACCTGCATGCCCTGACCTTGCAAAACCAGGAGTCCCGGATCCAGGGGAATGGCCGTCTCCGTCTGCTGGCGGACGGCGGCGGCATCGATCCCGGATTTGTCAACGCCCTTAATCTCACCCTGGAAAAGGTGTCCGCTGCCAACTTCACGGAGGCCCCGCCCATCGACGGAATCCTCGACGGCCGGCTGCAGTTGGGCGGCCCCTTGGCATCGCTAACGGGTGAGCTGTCCCTCAACGCCAGTGCGCTAAACGCTGATGTCGCGACCATTGGCAACATTGATGCCCGTATGCGATTGGACGCCGGCACCGTCTTTGTGGATCGGCTTCATCTGCTCAATCAGGATTCCACATTCAACGCGGCCGGCAAGATTCAATTGCTGGTTCCCGATACACTGCACCTGGTTCAGGACCCGCCATTCGACTTCACCGCCGACTCAGACCATCTTGACCCGGGGGACTTTATCGATACGGTTAACGGCGATTTCACCTTCAAGGGTATGCTGACGGGCAGTGTTGAAAAGCCCGTCGGCAGGATCTCCCTCACAGGCGGACAGGTAAACCTGGCAGGCCAGTCCATGGAAACCATTTCGCTCGACGCCCGCTTCGAAAACCGACGCCTGTGGCTGGACCGGCTCCTGGCTGTCGTTGCTCCAGGCGAACAGATCGAGGGGGGTGGATGGGTAGACCTGGATAAGACCGTTGACCTGCATGTGAAATCCGATGGCATCTCCACCTCCCGCATTCAACGATTGCATGAATTTTTTCCGGGGGAAGGCATGCTGCAGGTTGACGTCACCGCACAGGGACGCATGGACAACCCGGACATCGACGGGCACCTGACTGTATCCGACATAATCATCAACGATGGGACTATCGAGGATGTAAATCTCACCTTCAGCCTCCACGACATGCTGGTCAGGGCCACGGAAACCGGACTTCCACGGTACGCTGACCGGCCGGGTGCAGGCGGCCGGAAACATCCGGGATGCCGCCAACGCCGCGGCACAAGTGGACCTTAACGCGTTTCATCTGCTGTTCAAAGATATCTCGTTGATCCAGTCTGACCGAATGGCGCTGAAACTGGCCGAACAGGAACTGTCCATATCCGAATTTGAGCTGGCGGTGCTCTCCTCGGGCAGCATCCGCCTGAAGGGAGATGCACGCTTTGGCGGCCGCCTCAACATGGACATCAATGGCCGGATTCCACTGGCCGCAGCAGGGGTTTTCAGCGATGAATTGACCGAGAGCACCGGCATCCTTGCTTTGGCGGGCAAGGTTTCCGGCGACATTGCCGAACCGCGAATCGATGCCCGAATCGAACTGGAAAATATCGGCCTGGCAGTGCCCGGCTTGGTTCAAAAACTTCACGATCTGAACGGCCGAATTCACCTGACCGCCGACACTCTTCGCATCGACGCCGTGAGTGGATTCCTGGACACGGGATCCTTCAGGATCGACGGCACCATTGATCATGAGAAGTTCACACCAACGCGCGTCAAGCTTGCCATCGATGCAAAATCCCTTCCGCTGGAAGTTCCCGACACCCTGACCGTTCTGCTCAATGGCGATATTAAAATCACGGGCAACGAGCGGTCAGCCGATGCCAGGGGAGAGATCGTTCTGCTGGAAGGCGTTTACTACAAAGATGTGAAGATCAGCCTGCTGAAGATGGCGACCACCCGACAGCGGGCCGTCGCCCCGGCGACCAGACCCGTATCCGTTCCCTATTTCGACACGGTCAACCTGGATATCGTGGTCGGACACCGCCAGCCCTTTATGGTTCAAAATAACATGGCCCAGCTTGAGATCAGCCCGGATCTAAAAATCGGGGGCAGCCTGGCCCATCCCATTGTCAGCGGACGGGCCCAGGTGAAGGACGGCACCGTCACCTTTCAAAAAAAGACCTTCGACGTGAAAAAGGGCGTCATCGACTTCGTCAACCCCTATAAAACCGAAGCCGACATCGACATCGAAAGCGAAACGAGAATCAGAATCTGGACGATCAAGCTGGCCATCAAAGGCACCCCGGACAACCTGGATCTGCAGCTTTCATCGGTGCCGGCGGAGACAGATTATGGCCGAAATGATCGCCGACACCTTTGGCGATGACATTAAAAAGACAACGGGGATCGATATTCTGCAGCTGGAATCCAACGGCAGCAGCGACGGCGAGGATGATGGAGGCGTCAAGGTTACCGTGGGTAAGCATCTTTCCGATCGCATGACCGTTAAATACGCAGTTGAGACGAAGGACGGCGAAATTACTCAGCGGGCCATCACCGAGTACAAACTGCTGGAGCATATTCTGGTCAGCGGGTTTCAGGACACCAAAGGGGTGTACGGGTCGGAGCTGGTCTTTCGGATCGAATTCAGGTGAATGCGCTTGTGAAGCAATTATGCGACAAAAAACAGATGCGCCTGTGGGCCTTGATTCTCGGCATTCTCTTTCTCCCGTATGCCTGGGTTTTGGCCGCGGATAACATCACCGTGGGCAATGATACCTTTTTTTCAGATGGGTCATCCGCAGTGATCAACGATATCCGAGTGGTGATCGACGGTGCACCGGACCAGCAGGAGTCCTGCGCCGCCATGGCCAAACGCCTCATCCGATTGCACCCCGGGGATCCCATTAATGAAGGCACTATCCGGACAACCATCGAAGCCCTCAAGCTGAGCCACCGTTTTTCGGCCATTCACGTGGATTCCATCTCTGAATCCGAAGGGGAGACGCTGACTTTCACCCTGACTCCTTATCGAATTATCAAAGACATCCGCATTCAGGGTAAATATCCCCTTTTCGAGCGCGACATTCTCAACCAGATGACTCTCTACCCCGGCGACCCCTACACCCGGGCGGATCTTTCCGCCCAAACCGGGGCCATCATCGAACGCTACAAGAGAGAAGGTTACATAGGCACTCAGGTGTCGGTAAAGGCACTGCGGGACCACGGTGACGAGAACACCGTCATCCTCGTGGATATCGACAAGGGGCCCCACTATGTGCTCGGCACGCTGACCTTCGAGGGCAACCGGAACGTTTCGCCCAATGCGCTCAAATGGCGGATGAGAGTCTGGCGGGCGGCCCTGGTGCCCGGCATCGGCCGGTTCAGCGAATACCGGCTTAAAAAGGACCTGGATTCGCTGTTAAAGTACTACCGCAGGAAAGGATTTGCGGACGCTGACCTTTCCTACCGCATCGACGATCCCGATAATTCCCACCAGGTAAATGTGACCGTCCAGATCCAGGAAGGGCGGCGCTACACGGTTGTTTTCGAGGGGAACCGACGGTTTTGGAACCTGACCCTGAAAAAGGATGTAGTCATCTTCACCGATGGGAACAGGAGCAACATCGGCGTGAGAAAAAGCGTTCAAAACATGAAGGATCGGTATCGTGAGGCCGGATTTCTCGATGCCCGGATCAAGGCGGAGGCAACTGATGTTCCAGGTAATCAGGCAGATATCCATCGCTTGCGCTTCGTCATCCAGGAGGGTCCGAAAACAGTCGTCGATGCCGTGACCATTGCCGGCAACCAAACCCTCTCTGAAACGGAAATCAGGAAACAGCTTCTCACCCGCCCTCCCACGATTTTCCACGATGGTGCCTTTGTGCCCGAGACCCTGGAGGAGGATATCTATGCCGTTACCACCCTTTACATGAAGCAGGGCTTCCAGGAACGCACCGTGGATCCAGATGTGAAGTTCAGTGAAGACAATACCGGCGCTGCGGTCTCACTGAAAATCAATGAAGGCCCCCAGACCAAGGTACGTTCCATTGCCATCAACGGCTTGACGGTGTTGCCGGAAACAGCGGCCAGGAAAGTGCTGGTCCACAAGATCGGCGACCCTTTTGGCAAGGCTGCATTGGATGCAGAAAAGGAAGCCATCGCCAGCCTGGTTTCCGAAAAAGGGTACCCCCATGCCACGGTGAACGCCAGTGTCAATTACAGCGAGGACCGCACCCAGGCGGATATCGCCCACGACATCGACCCGGGTCCGCTGGTATCCCTGGGAGAGATTTTCGTGTCCGGCAACCTGCGGACCACTGAAAAGGTAATCCGCCGGGAACTGGACGTCCAGCCCCAGAGCCCCCTGTCATTGCGGTCGCTTCACGACGGCCAGCGTCGGCTGAGAGATCTGGATATCTTTCACGGGGTGAGCTATCGCACCTTCGGCTTGAAGGAAAAGGAGGAGACGGTAAACCTGTAACAAGAACCTGTGGGCCAGCGGTGAAATCAGCCAAACCGGCTACCGGGTGGAAACCCGACTGACCGAGCCACGGTTTTTTGGCACCCGCACCACCGCCAGTATCGGCGTCTTCAACGAGGAGTTGACCGAATTCAACCAGCCGTTCGGCACGCGAACCACCGGCGGCTCACTGGGGTTTGGCCGTGATTGGGGAAAACACGTGATGACGGCGCTGAGCTTCAGCCTGGAAAAACGCGATCAGTTCAGCGTTGAAGTCCGTCCCACCAGCCAGGCGGAAGAGGAAACCCGCACCATTTTCGTCACCACACCCTACATTCGCTATGACAGCCGGGATTCTTTCGTGCGGCCCACCAAAGGGCTTTATTCATCACTTAGCGTGGATATCTCCAAGGGCATCCAGAACCGGCTGGATGATTTTCTTCGCTATCAGTTCGACACCCGCTACTACCGTACACCCGTTGAAGGCATTACTCTCGCCGGCCTGGCCAGGATTGGCCAGGTGCTGCCGTATTCGGACAGCCGACAGTATCGGGGACCCCGTGGGCGGAAAGACGGCCGTGGTCGGCAGCCTGGAGGCCCGCATCGAATTGGGGATGAATCTGGAGCTGACCACCTTCTTCGACATCGGCAGCGTCCAGGACGCCCT
The DNA here is from genome assembly GCA_014237405.1 of Desulfosarcina sp. GTDB lineage: Bacteria > Desulfobacterota > Desulfobacteria > Desulfobacterales > Desulfosarcinaceae > Desulfosarcina. The sequence goes on from JABZFO010000073.1 coordinate 6,718, forward strand.
GGTGGAAGGCGGTTCGGACCGGTTCCGTTCATCCGTGGGGCTCGGCTTGCGCTACATCACTCCCATCGGCCCTATGGGCCTGCTCTACGGCCACAAGCTGGACCGGGAGGAAGGCGAATCAGCTGGTCGGTTCCATCTGTCCATCGGATATAGTTTCTAGCCCCTGTTTTGAAAAAATGAATAATTCAAAGGAGTAAGGGAACATTTAAGATCCAATGATACCCGTTTAATACGGTCTTTAGCAAAAAAGTGGGGGGCGCCCTTTTCAGTGGTGGTTACATCCGATACATTCGATTTTTCAGATCCATCGATCCTGCGTGTTCCGGCCTTTATGGAGGTCGGATCGGAAAAATAGGGGGGATCAGGTTTTATCCATATCTAAAAGATTGACATAATTCCTAAATAGTTTTAATTATACTTAAAACTTTTTAGGAGGCGATCTATGATAAAGGAATATATTACCAGACAGCATTATCTTGACAGAGTAAAGCCATACATTGGCAAAGATATCATTAAGGTAATAACAGGGCAGAGAAGAGTCGGTAAGAGTTATCTCCTTTTTCAGATTATGGATGTCATCACCGCATCTGACTCCGAAGCACAGATTATTTACATCAACAAAGAATTATATGAATTTGATTTTATAGATAATTACAAGGCGTTATTAGAATATATCAAAGATAGGGCCGAAGACAAAAAGAATCGTTGTGTTTTTATTGATGAAATTCAGGATATCGACCAGTTTGAAAAGGCCTTGCGCAGCCTCTCTGCCGAGGGCGAGTATGATATCTACTGCACAGGCAGCAATGCCGGTTTGCTTTCCGGGGAGCTGGCTACATATCTAAGCGGGCGTTATGTTGAGATAAAGGTATTTTGTTTATCCTATATTGAATTTCTGGATTTTCATAAGCTTCAGAACAATTCCGGTACATTCCTGAAATATATTAAATACGGAGGCCTTCCCTACCTGATCAATCTGAAACTGGAAGATGATATTGTCTATGACTATCTAAAAAATATCTATAACACGATCCTTTTTAAGGATGTTGTTAAAAGACACAGAATCAGAAACATTGCTTTTCTTGAGAGGCTGACCATATATCTGGCTCATAATGCAGGAAGCCTGGTTTCGGCAAAAAAAATCAGTGATTTTCTTAAATCCCAAAAAACAAATATCTCACCAAATGTTGTTCTCAATTATCTTTCACATCTTGAATCGGCTTTTTTTATCCTAAAGGTGCGGCGTTCGGATATTGCAGGTAAAAAGATATTTGAGATCGGCGAGAAATATTATTTTGAAGACTTAGGGCTAAGACATACGATTATTGGCTACCGGCAGGCTGATATCGGAAAGATTCTGGAAAACCTTGTCTTCCTTCATCTTAAGAGATCGGGGTATGAAATAACCGTTGGTAGGATCGGTAAAAAAGAGATCGATTTTGCGTGTGAAAAAGAGGGGGAAAGGCTCTATGTGCAAGTAGCTTATATGATAACTGATAAGGCGGTTCATGACCGAGAATTCGGCAACCTTCTGGAAATAAAAGATAATTTCCCTAAAATCGTTGTCTCTATGGACGAGATGACAGGTGGCAAATTCAAAGGAATAAAGCATGTGAATATAAAGGATTTCCTGGTTTCCGCCTTTTGAAGGGGTTAACCTTATCGTTGCAGACCTGTACCGCATTCTTATTATAGATGACGGAGGACGGATGGCGCCTTTCAAATGTCTCGGATTGGGGGCTTCATTGCAATGGGAGTTCTTCCGCGTCTAACCAATCTTCCAATTCGACATTCAGGTAGAGGTTTCTTGCTTTTAACTGGGTCAGTAATTTCCATGGGTTCCATTTCAGTTCTTTACAAACTTCCATTTGGCTCAACTCTTTCCGAACGTATTTTAACAATAACCGGTCTTGCTTGTCCAGGGAGAATCCTTTTTGTAGGACTTCTCGCAAATAGGCCGCACGATCCAATTTCGACTCCCGGACAAATTGGTTGATCTCATTTAATAGGTCTTCTGGTATCCTTATGGTTGTTGGCTTTGCCATTTTTTTCCTCCATGAGCGAGAGCAACGCATCAGCAATGATCTCAGGTGAATATCTTCCAATTTTGGCGAGTTTTTCGAGGGACTCACGTGCCTTCTTGAATGATATTTTCTGTAATCTAAACAACTCCACGACGATCTTGGGCGTGACGATAAACGGGACCTTAAAGAACCTTGCGGCCTTGATCGCCTTGCCGTCATCTGTGGCAAACAGGTATGCTTAAAATGATTCGGCGCCTCATCGGCGAGGACATCGATCTTGCCTGGTTGCCTGGGGCAAGCCTGTGGCCCGTCAAGATGGACCCTTCCCAGATCGACCAAATCATGGCCAACCTATGCGTTAACTCCCGGGACGCCATCGAAGGGGTGGGCAAGGTCACCATCGAAACAGGAAACCACACCTTCGACGAGGCCTACTGCACCGATCACACCGGTTTTGTTCCCGGCGAGTTTGTCCTGCTGGCCGTAAGCGACAACGGATGCGGCATTGACGGCCACAGTCTACGGCATCGTCAAGCAGAACAACGGGTTCCTCAACGTCTACAGCGAACCGGGCAAAGGGACGACCATCAAGATCTACCTGCCCCGGCATAAGGGCGAAGCTGTCGAGATCCAGGAAGAAAGCACGGTAAAAATCCCGCCAGGCCGCGGAGAGACGGTCCTGCTGGTGGAGGATGATCTCTCGCTTCTGAAACTCGCCCTGAAAATCCTCGATGGGCTGGGCTACACAGTGTTGATCGCAGGCACACCGGGCGAGGCCATGAGCCTGGCCGAGGCACACGCCGGCGAGATTCACCTGCTCGTCACCGACGTGATCATGCCCGAAATGAACGGGCGTGAACTGGCCCAACGGCTGCAATCCCTTTGCCCGGATCTCAAGCATCTGTTCATGTCCGGATATACGGCCAATACCATTGCCCATCACGGCGTCCTGGACGAGGGGGTGAACTTCATCCAGAAGCCGTTCTCCCAAAGAGATCTGGCAATAACGGTCAGAAAAGTGCTGGACAAGTAAACAGCTGATTTGCGATCTATTACCCATTCATCAATTCTGGCCAGCTTCCACAGGTCAACCATACCAAACACACAACAAAAGGGTCAGGGCTCCACATTTCACATAATGATCGGTTTTTCCATCACATTAAATTTTGTCAAATGTGGAGCCCTGACCCCGTTTCCTTTCTTACATTCGGCCGGGACGATGGATAAAACGCTATTCGTTATCTCCAACTCAAGTTTTTATTTGACATGCATGCATGATTGATACATATTAATGCATATGAGAACAACACTAAACATAGAAGATAAAATACTGGAAAAGGCATCGCGGCTGACAGGCGTTAAGGAGAAAACCTCTTTAGTGCGGCTTGGTTTAGAAGCTTTAATTGCACGCGAAAGCAGCAAGCGACTTGCTAAACTCGGCGGAACCGAAAATAATCTACGTTCCATTCCAAGACGAAAACCTGTTTAAAATTATGGTCCTTGTTGACACTTCAATTTGGGTTACCCACCTGCGTCAAGGTAGCCGGCAGCTTGAAAAACTGCTAATGGATGCTGAGGTTCTATGCCACCCATTTATCATTGGCGAGCTTGCCTGTGGTAATTTAAAAAACCGGAACGAAATCATCTCCTTGCTTCATTCCCTTCCAATGGCTTCGACGATTGAATTTGACGAATTTCTATTCTTTATTGATCAAAATCACCTAATGGGAAAAGGTGTTGGTTTCGTCGATGTCCACCTTTTAGCGTCCGCTAAGTTGACCGGAGTACCACTGTGGACAGCAGATAGAAGGCTAAAGTCTGCGGCAGATCAACTTGAATTAACATTTAGAAAATGAATTGCGGCACGCCGGGTAACTTCGGCACCGGCTTTACCGGTCGGCTATTCCCGGGAGGTGAGCACCATGCCCAAACAAACCAGGACCAGAGCAGCCAAGGCCGGCCAATGGAGATGCTCGGTGTCGATGAGGGCGACGGAAAGCAGGGCGGCACATACCGGAATGAGAAACCGGTAGGCGGCCATGCTGGAAAGCCGATTGTACTGGATCAGCACATACCACAGGGAAAAGGCGGCGGCAGAGAGGAAACTCAGATAGAGCAGCAAAACCAGCGACGGACCGGAAAAGACCAGTACCGCCGGGGATTCGAAAAACAATGCAAACAGGAACAGGGCCACGGCTCCGATGACCAGCTGGTAGGCGGACATGAGCGGCGGGTAGACTCGACCGGCGGTTTTCTTTACGACGACCAATGCCAGGGTGGAGGACAGGGCGGTGAGCAGGATAAATCCCTCACCGGTCAGGGTCATATGAAAGTCCAGACTGTCACCCTTGAAGTTGACCAGGACGATGCCCACAAAACCGAGAATCAGCCCTGTGCTTTTTCGAAAGGTGATGGGGTCGTCCTTGAACCACAGGTGGGAAAACAGGGCCAGGAAAAAGGAGCCCGAGCCGATGATGATGGATGCCTTCACCCCCGTGGTATTGGACAGGCCGATATAAAAGAAGGTGTACTGCAAGGTGGTTTGAAGCAGACCCGTCAGGACCATGGCGCCGTAATCCCGCTTGTGGGATAACACGATGGATTTTCCTGAGACAAAGACACCGGCAAAGATCATTATCCCGGCCAATAGAAACCGGTAGGCGGCAAAGTAGAGCTTGCCGCCGGTGCTGTGCTGAATGTCCAGCATCACGAAGCCGGTCTTGACCATGGGAAAGGCGCTTCCCCACAGCATGGCGCATATCAGCGCCCAGAAAAATACGGCCGGCGGCCAGGTGAACAGGTTTTCGCGGTTGATCATTTTTTCACAGGTTCAGCGTTCTGGGTTCTGGGTTTACCGTTCAGACTCAGGCTCGTGAGGGCCTAAGTACGCACATTCGTAAATATTGTTACATAAACAACTCACCACAGAGGACACAGGGAGCACAGAGAGAACGAAATAAAAGATTTAAAATTTAATTCTCTATGTCCTCTGTGCTCTCTGTGGTTTTCTTATAAACTAATCAGTTATACGTTTTTAACCTTTGAACCTCTGAACCCATGAACGATAACGAAGACCCTTATCCATGCAGGGACTGGTGAAGTCAAACAAAAAGCGGTGGGAAGGGGATTATTGCCAGCGGATGCTGTCCGGTCGGTAGGCGAGAGTAACGGGCCAGCCCCGGTGAAGGGTCATTGCCGCCAGGTGGGATTCGGCGACCCGCACGATCAGCGTGAGGGAGCCGGCACGCACGTCGGCAAACAGATCGCCGCTCTGCCTTTCCAGAGAGAGGCGGGTGACCGTACCGTCGACAGACACGGTATTTGCGGTTGCAGTCTCTTCCCCTTTACCGAGGATGCGGATGTCGGCAGGGTCGATGAAGGCGGTGGCATCGGCGTTCGGTGGCGCTGAAACCGTAAGGCGCCTGCCGTCGCCGAGTAATTTATAGCAGAGGCCATTATCTTCGGGGATCCACGGTCCGAAAATCATATTGCTCCTGCCGGTGCCGGCGGGCTTTCCCTTGAACAGGTGAATCACCTCGTCACAGACATCGTAGAGCCATTCCCGATCGTGGCTGGCAATGACCAGGGTAGTGCCCCATTCGCTGCGGGCGCGCAGGGAGGCGGCACGGATCAGTTCGCTGGAGGCGGCATCCACACTGGTGGTGGGCTCGTCCAGAAGCAGCACCCGGGGTCTTAGCACCAGCCGGGCCGCCATGGCCACCCGCTGGGCCTCGCCGCCGGACAGTTCGTCCCACTGGCGCCGGGAAAAGGTGTTGGGGTCCAGGCCGACCATGGCCAGGGCATCGCGCACCGGTTTGGTCCAATTCTCACGATCCCCGCGCACCTTCAGGCCGTAAGCGATGTTCTTAAAGACCGTGCGCTTCATCAGGTAGGGTTCCTGGGTCAGCAGCGTCACCTGGAACCGGACCGATTCATCGAACGGGGCCGCCGGCATACCGTCGAACAGGATTTGCCCTTCGGTGGGCCGGAGGATGAAAGCCATGAGCTTGAGCAGGGTGCTCTTTCCGCTGCCGTTGGGCCCCACCAGCCCCAAGATGGATGCCGGTTCGATCTCCAGGCGGTCGACCACCAGCACCGGCTGGCTGTTGTACCGGTGGACAAGGTTTTCAATCCTGTAGATGGGCTGGGGCAATGAACTCCTCACTTCTTTCTCAGAAAAGACAGGCACACATTGACGCTAAAGGCGATGGCGATGAGCACCAGCCCCAAGGCGATGCCGGTGGCGAACATCCCTTTTCCCGTCTCCAGGGCAATGGCGGTGGTGATGGTGCGGGTGTGCCACTTGATGTTGCCGCCCACCATCATGGAGATACCCACCTCGGTCATCACCCGCCCGTAGGCGGTGAGTCCGGCGGCCAGCACCCCATAGCGCACCTCCCACAGGCTGCTGAGCAGCAGCTGCCGTCGACTGGCGCCCAGGGAAATCAGGAGCGTTCGCAGGTGCCGGTCCATGCTTTCCACGGCCGTTGCGCTCAGGGCAGTGACCACGGGCAGGGCCAATATGGTCTGGCCGATGGCGATGCCGGGCAGGGTGAAAAGCAGGCCCATCTCTCCCAGCGGACCCCGGTTGGAAATAAAGGCGTAGACCACCAGACCGATGAACACCGTGGGCAGGGCCAGCGCCGTATCCACCAACAGCCTGGCCTGACGCTTGGCCGGAAAATCAAAATACCCCAAAACGAATCCCAGCGGGATGCCCAGGATCAGGCTGGCCACCATGGAGCCGGAGGAAACCTTCACGGTGGCGGCCACCGCCGACCAGGTCTGGCTGTCTCCGCCGAAGAGCAGGCGTATCGCCTCTATGAAACCGGCAAGGATAAAATCCATTCCACTTTTCAATGATGGCAAAAGGGGGCAAATGCCCCCTTTTTGTCTCGATGATTCTCGCTACAAATGAAACCCTGATATCATTTTGCGTTGGGCACGAAAAGGGATTTCCCCAGCAATTTGAAATCCCGTATCAGTCCCTGGGCCTCGGCGCCGGCCAGCCAGTCCGAAAAGGTGGTGGCCAGATCGAATTTGGCGTTCGTGCAGCGCTTCGGATTGATGGCCAGCACGCTGTACTGGTTCAGCAGAATCTCGTCCTGCTCAACGAGAACCTTTAACGGCGGGTTGCCCTTCATGGTGTCGGCGTATTTAATGTAGGTGCCACGATCGGTCATGGTGTAGCCGTTGCGTTCGGCGGCGATGTTGATGGTGGCCAACATTCCCTGACCGGTCTGCACGTACCAGGCTTCCTTTTCCGGAACGGCCGAGCCGGTGGCTTTCCACAGGGCAAGTTCCTTTTTATGGGTGCCAGAATTGTCTCCGCGGCTGGCAAAGAGAGCCCCTTTGGCACGAACGGCACCCAGCGCATCGACAACGTTCCTGCCCTTGATGCCGGCCGGATCGCTCTTTGGGCCGATGATCACAAAGTCATTGTACATAATCTCCCGGCGGTTGACGCCGAATCCCTTTTCCACATAGGCCCTTTCCGCAGGCGGTGCATGGACCAGCAGCACGTCCACATCGCAGTTTTCACCCAGTTTAAGGGCCTTACCTGTCCCCACCGAGGTCCATTTAAGCGTGATGCCCGTGGCTTTAGTGAAATAGGGGGCCAGGTAGTCCAGCAGGCCGGTGTTATCCGTGCTGGTGGTGGTGGCCATCAGGAGCACCTTGTCGGCGGCCATGGCCGGAAGGGCCATCATCAAAGTCAATACCATTATCACACATCCCTTTACCACCATCTGTTTTTTCATCCGCATCCTTTTGCCTCGCTCGTTGATTTTAGATTCGTGGAATACCTCAAAATTCCGATTCGGTTGCCGTTGCTTCCAGTTCAGGGGGGAAAATCATTTTGCCGCTTTTGGACACATCGTATCCTTCCAGTTGTTCCGCTGCCTGGGTGAATGCCTTTTCGTGGAGCAGGCTGAGAAAATACTGGACTCCCTGGTCAAAAAACCGATCCCGGGTCACCAGCAGGTCGTAGCGCTCCTGGCGCAAGGGGAGGAAATCCAGCCCCAGTAGGGATGATACCGGCCGGATGCCCGGTCCGGCATCGGCGCGGCCGCCCAGAATCTCCAGCCCCACATCCATATGCCGGTTCACCTCGCGGTCGTAGCCGGCGATCCGTTCGCCGGCGATGCCCACCTGCTTGAGTTCCCGGTCGAAAAGCAGACGGGTGCCCGTAGCCAGGGATCGGTTGACGATCCGGACGCCGGGTTTCCCCAGATCCTTCACAGCGGTGATGCTCCGGGGGTTGCCTTTTTGAAGAAGAATTCCCTGATCCCGCTTGCAGAAGTTCACCACCACGGGCATGCGGTCAAACTGACGCTGCAGAAAATCGAAATTGTACTCGTTGCCGTTTTCCTGGAGCAGGTGACTGGTGGCCATATGGCAGAGACTTCGGCGCAGGGCGCTGATACCGCCCACGGAACCCAGGTTTCCGAACACGGCCAGATGCCCGGGATGGTAGCTGTTGAAGATGGACAGGGTCTTTTCCAGAAGGATATCATTGCTGCCGGCGATGACCAGCAGCCCTTCATAAGGGGGCAAAACCTTGTGGCTCTGTGGATAATTGACCGTGCTGGATTCCACCCACTGCTCAACCAGGTGGCGGGGAAAAATCCACTTGCCTGTGACCTTGGATGCAGGCAGGCCCTTTTCCGAAATCAGCGTATAGACCATTTTCTCATTGATCCCAAGAAATTTGGCCACCGCTTTAGTGGATAGCATTTGAGTCATGGCGTTATCTTCCTCAACAGCGTTTTCACTGGCAGGGTGTCCACCCATAAAGATTGTAATTAGTAGGAATCTTGCAACGAAATGTCAATATTTACCATTGATTTGGAAATTTCAAGAACCATAACAAACAAATAATAACCAATAGTAACCACTACATACTATTTTTTGTGGTCCAGCCCATGGGCCACTCGTTGATGAGCCCGACGCCCTTTTTTAACCTGAATTGAGCGATTTTTTTGCGAAGCAGTGTGCCAACATATTGAGATGATAAGGCTTTTTAAAAAACGCAGGCATACCCGTTGGAGATGTCGAGTATTTTTAAAGGCCTTAGCGCTCAATAGATGGGTGCAGAGCGAGTTAAAAATCGCTCAATTCAGGTTTAAGTTGACTGGCATGGTGCCGGCTGTATAGATTAGCAGTGAATCTATTTCCAAGGGGCGCTGACGCTATGCTCAACGAAAAGCAGAAACTGGACACGCTGATGGTGCTGGGGATCGAGCTGAACCGGATCCTCGATCTTGACATCCTCCTGGAGCGGGTGCTGACGCGGGCGCGCCAGTTTGTCAACGCCGATGCCGGATCCATCTACATCCGCGAAGACGACCGCCTGAACTTCGCCTATTCCCAGAACGCCACCCTGCAAAAGCGCCTACCCGCGGGAGAAAAGCTGATCTACTCCACTTTTTCCGTGCCCATCGATCAGACAAGCATTGCCGGCTATGCCGCGGCCACGGGAAAAATGCTCAGTATTCCCGATGTCTACAAGCTGTCCCCCACCAAAAGCTATCACTTCAGCAAAATATTTGACAAGGCGTCGGGGTACGTCACCCGGTCCATGCTCACCATTCCGTTATTGAGCTCCAAGAAGGATGTGCTGGGCATTCTTCAGATCATCAACGCCCAGGATCAGGAAAAACGGATCCGGGCCTTCAACCAGACCGACGAAAAGGTGATGCTGCACTTCGCCGGCATCGCCGCCGTGGCGCTGGAGCGGGCCCAGATGACCCGCGCCATGATCTTGCGGATGATTCGTATGGCAGAAATGCGGGACCCCAAGGAGACTGGCGCCCACGTCAACCGGGTAGCCGGCTTTTCATTAGAAATTTACGAACACTGGGCCAAGCGGCACAATATCGACCAGAAGGAGATCGACAAGACCCGGGACGTACTGCGAATGGGGGCCATGCTCCACGACGTGGGCAAAGTGGCTATATCCGATCTGATTTTGAAAAAACCAGCGCAGCTCAGCTTCGAGGAGTTTGAAATCATGAAGCAGCACACAATCCATGGTGCTCGGCTCTTTTCCAACATGCAGTCGGATTACGATGAAGCGGCCGCCATCATCGCACTGAACCACCACGAAAAGTGGGACGGTACCGGCTACCCCGGCCACGTAGATCCGGTTACAGGCAAGCCGATACCCGGCCACGAAAGCAGGGATGGTGGACCGCTATCCGGCAAAAAAGGAGAGGGGATCCCCATTCTCGGCAGAATCGTCGCCATTGCCGATGTCTACGATGCACTCTCCTCCAAACGAAGCTACAAGGAGCCGTGGGATGAATCGCGGAGCATCGAAATCATCACCCATGGCGCAGGCTCCCATTTTGATCCCGAACTGGTTGAAATTTTTCTGGAACGGATAGCTTGCATCCGCGCCATTCAAGCGCGATATTCAGAAACAAAATCCGAGCCGCTGACAACCCCCAAACAAGTGGTTCTGTAATGGCCAACCGATGGATCGCCGGCCCACACCCCACTTTACCTGCCTGCGCCGCTGAAAAGCGGGTATCAGATGTCGTTGATTGCCCGGTTGATGACGGTTGACGAAAATCCCCGGCCTGCTAAAAACCGGTAGGCTATCTGGCGCCGCTTCCATGGATCGGCCTCACGGCTCAGGCGAGACGTTTTTTTTCCCAGCATGCGCCGGGCGCTTAGCACCTGGATCTCCTCATCGCCGCAGCGGGCCAACGCCTTTTCGATCAATGCATCGTCCAGCCCTTTTTGCCCAAGTGCCTGGCGAACCCGCAAGGGGCCGTATCCTCTTTCAGCCAGATGCCCGGCAATGATCATGGCGGTTTTGGCATCGTCCAGATACCCCAGTTCCCGGCATCGGGCCAGGGCACTGTCAATGGCAGCACGGTCGAATCCCTTTTGCCGAAGTTTGACGGCCAACTCCTTTCGGGTGTGGTCCCGCCGAGTCAGGATCCGAAAGGCGCTGTTCAGGGCATTGGAACTCGCCTGACGCGGCACGCTGCCAAATTGTCGGGGGTCAACATTTTTCATGGAATCAACGGCCAACCAAAACGCAGACAACCACTTGACTGAATTCACGGGTTGTCGTAGCCAAGGGTTTATCACACCAACAGAGAGGAGTCTTCATGGGACAACGATTTATCATGACCGCTTTCGGCAAGGACCGACCCGGCATCGCCGCCGACGTCACTGAAATTCTGTATGAAAACGGCTGCAATCTGGAGGACACCTCCATGACCCTGCTGGCCGGGGAGTTTACCCTGGTCATGCTGTTTACCGCCGAGTCGGCAAATGTGGAAGGCCCGCTGTCCAAGGCCTGCCGCCGCCTGGAACAGGAAAAAGGCATTTCCGCTTTCCTCCGCCCGCTGGAGCCACAGGAAACGGTTAAACCCAACGGCTTTTTCACCCGTACCCTTCACGTGGAAGGGTTGGACCACGCGGGCATCGTCTACAAGGTCAGCCGTTTTTTGGCAGGCAACCGCATCAATATTGTCAACCTCAAATCCACGGTTAAGGCCGCCCCGGAAAGCGGCACCGCCATGTACGTCATGGATATTCTGGTTCAGATTCCCGACGGCACCGCCATGGATCCGGTGGAAAAGGGGTTGTCCGCCGTTGCCGACGATCTTAACGTGGACATTGTGGTGTTGGACAGCTGAAGCCGGTTTGCCGGAATAAATACTGATTCCGGAAGAGCCTATTATCTCTGACCTGGCCCAAAGGACCGCGCCGATCAGGTCTCCAGTAAACTCTGGCCGGTCATCTGTGCCGGTTTCTCCAGACCCATCAGTTCCAGGAGGGTGGGCGCGATATCGCCCAAACGGCCTTCCCGCAGCCGAACCGCCTTTCGGCTGTCGCCCACCAGAAACAGGCGAACCGGATTGGTGGTGTGGGCCGTGTAAGGTTTGCCGTCCGGACCGGCCATCTTTTCAGAGTTGCCGTGATCGGCGGTTACCAGGGCCACGCCGCCCTGCTCCAGAAGCTTATTTACCACTTTTTCCAGGCAGCGGTCCACGGTCTCGCAGGCCTTGACGGCAGCGGCCATGATCCCTGTGTGCCCCACCATGTCCATGTTGGCAAAATTGAGTACGATGAAATCGTATTTACCGGAATCCAGCCGGGCGACCACTTCGTCGGCCACCTGGGGTGCACTCATCTCTGGCTTCTGGTCATATGTGGCCACCTCCCTGGGGGAGGGAATCAGGCATCGATCCTCATTTTCAAACGGAGTCTCCTCTCCACCGTTGAAAAAATAGGTGACATGGGCATATTTCTCGGTTTCGGCAATGCGCAGCTGGTGAAGCCCCTGTTGGCTCACCACCTCACCGAGAATCATCTCCAGGTGAACAGGACCGAAGGCCATGGGCAGGTCAAAACCCTCGTCGTAAAGGGTCATGATGGTGTAGCTGGAAAGATTCGGAACCACCTGTCGCGAGAATCCATCAAACCCTTTTTCTGTAAATGCTCGGGTGATCTCTCGGGCGCGGTCCGCACGGAAGTTAAAAAAGATAATGCCGTCGCCGTCCGTCATCGTTCCCACCGGTTTGCCGCTTTCGCCGACAATTGCCACCGGTTGGACGAATTCGTCGGTTTCACCACGGCCGTATGCTGTTTTTACGGCAGCCACCGGATCGGTCTCCGGGTGACCCTTGCCTTCGGTGTAGAGCCGGTATGCCTTTTCCACCCGACCCCACCGGTTGTCTCGATCCATGGCATAGTATCGGCCGCAGATAGATGCGACAATCCCGTTACCGATGGCCTGTATATGGTCCTGCAGCTGCTTCAGATAGTCCACGCCGCTGTCCGGCGGCGTGTCCCGGCCGTCGAGTATGGCATGAACGTAGACCTTGGGCAGCCCCTTTTGTTGGGCCATGTCCAGCAGGGCAAATAGATGGGTGAGCTGGCTGTGGACGCCGCCATCGGATACGAGCCCCATGAGGTGCAGCGCCTTGCCGCGGGCGGTCACCGCCTCCATAATGGTGTTGAGCGGCGCGTTTTGAAAAAAGGTCCCATTTTCGATAGCGTTGTCGATACGCATCAGGTCCTGGTGGACGACGCGTCCGGCCCCGATGTTCATGTGCCCCACCTCGCTGTTACCCATGATGCCGACGGGCAGGCCCACATCCTGGCCTGAGCAGTGAAGCTGTGTCGACGGATAGCTGGATTGAAGCCGGTCCAGAAACGGCGTGTCGGCCACCATGACGGCATTGGTGGGCTCGTCGACACCGATTCCCCATCCGTCAAGGATAATCAGCATATATGTTTTTTTCTGCATTATCTTTCCCCCATGGGTTTTATTCAATTATCACCGACTCGTCCACATCCATATCGTCATCCGGATAATCTTCCACCTGCTTCAGGCTTTCCGTCCGGATTCGCCGGGCATCTGACCACAGCCCTTCAAGGTTGTAGAAACTGCGGGTGCTTTCGTAAAAAACGTGGATCACCACATGGCCGTAGTCCATGAGCACCCAGTGGCCCTCCTTGAGACCTTCGACACTTAAAGCTGTGATTCCCTGTTTTTTCAGGTCCCGCTGGATATATTCGGCGATGGCACTCACCTGACGGTTGGACGTCCCGTGGCAGATAAGAAAGGCGTCTGCCAGGCTGGTGAGGTGTCGAATGTCCAAAAGGACAGGATTTCTGGCCTTTTTCCCCAGAGCCGATTTGACGTAAATATCCAGTTCAGCATCACTCGTTTCAGTCATCGATAAAGTTCCTTTTGTTCAATATAAGCGTTTACCGCCGGTGGAACAAGGTCGGCAATGGCTTTTCCTGCCCTGATCCGCTGCCTTACTTGGCTGGATGAGATGTCTGCCGGGGTTGTCGGCAAAAGATGGATGCAGTTTCCGCCGGCCTGCTGCCAGCAGACCTGTTCTTCAACATAATTATAATCTCCTGACAACCGAGACCGAATATAGCCGTCCAGCCGGCTGACATCATCGATGGTTTGCATTCCGCCTTCCACGCATCGGGACACCACCACCGGCTGGACCGTTTCCAGCAACTTCCGCTGGCATTTCCAGGTGTGAATCTCCAGAAAAGCGTCCATTCCCATAATCAGAAACAGGGTGGCACCGGGAAAGATTCGTGTTCTGAAATGGTTCACCGTATCGATTGTATATGACGGGCCGCTGCGTTGGATTTCAACATCGGACAGGCGGTAGCGGGTATCTGTGGGCAGGGCCAGTTGGATCATCTGGACCCGCTGTGCCGCCGGGGCCAGGTATGCAGGGAATTTGTGAGGGGGCACCCGACAGGGGATGATATAAAGGCGGTCCAGAGAAAATCGCTGGAGAACCCGTTCGGCCACCATCAGGTGACCCTTGTGGATCGGATTGAAGGTTCCGCCGAAAAGGCCTGCTCGCATGTGGGTGGTCAATTCCTCAAGCCCCATGGGACCGAAGGCATGCAGTTTGGACGTGCTGATGCCCATTTCGGCGCCCAGGCCCAACTGGCCGCCGTCATTGAACCGGGTGGAGGCGTTGACCAGAACCACCGAGGCGTCCACTTCCCGGACAAACCGGTGGGCCCGGCCGTAATCGCTGGTGACAATGGCTTCCGTATGGTTCGATCCGTATCGGGCAATGTGGGCCATGGCATCTTCCATGTCGTCTACCACTTTAACCGCCAGGATCAGGTCCAGATACTCTTCAGGCCAGTCCGCATCGGTGGCCGGGGTGATGTCGGAAAGAATGGCGCGGGTTTTCGGGCAGCCACGAAGTTGCACGCCGGCCACCTGGAATCGCCGGGCCATGGCCGGCAGGAAATCCCGGGCCACCTGTTCGTGAACCAGGAGCGTCTCCATGGCGTTGCACACGCCGGGTCGCTGCACCTTTGCATTGTAACAGATCCCTTCGGCCATTTGAAGGTCGGCCGTGTGGTCCACAAAGACATGGCAGACCCCTTTGTAGTGCTTGAGCACGGGGATCTTGGAGTTCTCCACCACAAAGCGGATCAGCCCTTCACCCCCCCGGGGAATGATCAGGTCCACGAACTCCTCCTGGGCCAGCAGGACGTTGATCGCCGTTCGGTCTTCCGTGGGCACCACCTGGGCGGCCTGCGCCGGCAAACCGACCGCCTCCAGGGCCTGGCCAATAATGCCGGCAAGGGCCCGGTTGGAATGCAGTGCCTCGGACCCGCCCCTTAATATGACGGCGTTTCCGGACTTCAGGCATAGCCCTGCGGCATCGATGGTGACGTTGGGCCGCGACTCATAGATGATGCCGATCACCCCCAGCGGGATGCGCATCTTCGATACCTGAAGCCCGTTGGGCCGCACCCGGGTCTCACCCATGGTGCCCACCGGGTCGGCGTAGGCGGCCACTTCCCGGAGGCCGCCGGCCATGGCGGCAATGGTTTTTCCCGTGACAGTAAGCCGGTCCACCATTGCACCGGAAAGGCCTGCTTCCCCGGCCCGTTTCAGGTCTTTTCGGTTTTCCTGGAAAATCGTTTCCGCCTGCTGTTCCAGCAGGTCGGCCATGCTTGTCAAGGATTGGTTCTTTTGGGTCGTAGTGCATCGGCTTATCACGCCGGCGGCCAGTTTGGCGTCCCGGGCCATTTGTCGGATGGTTCGGTCGATATCCATTGTGTTTCCTTTAAAAAATGGTTGACCCTTAAGTGGCTTCCGAATCTCCGGTGATGACCAGGTTGTCCCGGTGGATCACTTCATCGTAGGTTTTCTGGCCCAGACGGGCTTTGATCTGGCTGGTCTTGAGCCCCATGATGGTCCGAATCTCTTCGGCATTGTAGTTCACCAGGCCGTTACCGATCAATTGGTCTCCTTCTGTAACCACCGCCACCGCTGCCCCCACGGGAAACTGGCCCTGCACATCGACAATGCCGCTGGGCAGCAGACTTTTCCCATGGTTCAACAGCGCCTTTGCAGCCCCGGCATCGACACTTAGCGCTCCCTGGGGGTTGACCGTGTAGCCGATCCAGCATTTCTTGCGGTTCAGTTTGCGGTCCCGGGGCACGAAAAAGGTGCCGTTTGCATCGCCGGCCGCCAGGCGAATCAGGATGTCCGGCCGATACCCTTTGGCAATCACCATGGGGATCCCTGATGCGGTAACTTTGCGGGCGGCCTTGATTTTACTCAGCATCCCCCCAGTGCCCAGGGCTCCGGGGATATCGCCGGCGTACTTTTCGATGCTCTTGCTGTAGGTGGCCACACGGGGGATGAGCCGGGCATCCGGATAAACCCGGGGGTCCTTATCATACAGGCCGTCGATATCGGTAAGGTTGATAAAAATGTCGGCATCCAGCAGCAGGACGATCATGGCTGCCAGATTGTCGTTGTCCCCCAGCTTGATCTCTTCCACCATGATGGTGTCGTTTTCATTGATGATGGGCACCACCTGCCATTCGAGCAGGGTATTCATGGTGTTTCTGGCGTTCAGGTAGCGTTTTCGGCTGGTGAGATCATCGCTGGTGAGCAGAATCTGGGCCACCTTGCGATCGAACCGGGCAAAGGCTTTTTCCCACTCCCGGATGAGGCCGGCCTGACCGATGGCGGAAATGGCCTGGCGCTTGGGGATAGCTTCAGGCCGTTTGGGAAAACTCATTTTTTTCATGCCCGACGCCATGGCCCCGGAAGAGACGAGAATGATCTGGATTCCCTGGACCATCAGCTGGCAGATCTGGCTGCTGATGGACGCGATGGCGTCGATATTCAGACCGGCCTGGGCGGTCAGCACGTTGCTGCCCACCTTCACCACGGCCCGCTGAATGAGGTTAGTTTTTCTCTTCCGATTGCGCTTCATCGAGTTGATCCAGCAGGTTGCACAATGTTGCCGTCAAAAGATCGAGACCCTTGCCGCTGGCAGCGGAAATCTGGAGCAGTTCACTCTCTCCATATGCTTCCTTAAAAAACGTGGCTGCATCCTCCGCCCAATCCACATCCATCTTGTTCAACACCACGAGTTGAGGTTTTTCGGCAAGGGCCTGGCTGTACTGGTGCAACTCCCGGTTGACCGTATCGAGATCCTTGAGCGGATGGTCCGGATCAATGGCGGCAACATCCACCAGATGCAGCAGGATCCTTGTCCGCTCAACATGGCGTAAAAACTGGATGCCAAGGCCCGTGCCCGTGTGGGCACCCTCGATCAGCCCGGGAATGTCGGCAACGATAAAGGGCTCCCGGCGGTTGGTTTGGACCACACCCAGATTCGGCGTCAGGGTGGTAAAGGGGTAGTCGGCGATTTTGGGTCTGGCCGAGGACAGGGCGGAAACCAGCGTTGATTTGCCGGCGTTGGGCAGCCCTACGATACCCACGTCGGCCAGTAATTTCAACTCCAACCGCAGGTTCAGGGTCTGGCCCGGTTCACCCGGCTGAGCAAATCGGGGCGTCCGGTTGGTCGATGATTTGAACCGGGCGTTTCCCAGTCCACCCCGCCCCCCTTTTGCAACGACAAAGACCTCGTCGGTATCGACGAGGTCTTTAAGAATGTCACCAGTATCGGCGTCGATCACCAGGGTTCCGGGGGGCAGTTCGATGATCAGGTGATCACCGCCTTTGCCGGCCCGATTGTTTCCCTGGCCGCCGGATCCGTTTTTAGCCTTGTATAGTTTTTGAAACTGAAAATGATACAGGGTACGCTTTTTCGTGGTCGCCTTGAAAACGACGTCTCCACCGCGTCCCCCGTCACCCCCGTCCGGCCCGCCTCTGGGGATGTATTTTTCCCGCCGGAAGCTTACGCATCCGGCTCCACCGCTGCCCGACTGGATGGTAATGCGTGCTTCGTCAATGAATTTCACGCGGCATAGATGCTGACCTGTTTACGATCCCGGCCCTTTCTTTCATAGGTGACGACACCGTCAATCAGTGCAAAAAGGGTGTAGTCTTTGCCAATCCCCACATTAACGCCGGGATGGATTTTGGTACCGACCTGGCGGACCAGGATATTGCCGGCAAGAACCTGCTGGCCGCCATAGCGCTTGATCCCCCGACGCTGGGAATTACTGTCTCGACCGTTTTTTGAACTACCGGCTGCTTTTTTGTGTGCCATGGTTTTCTCCTCAATAACAAAAGGGCACCGAACTGATAGTCAGATGGCGCGGCAACCCTTGCAGGTGTTTCCAAAAAAAGAATTATGCCTCGATGCGGTCGATGCGAACGGCCGTGAACGGCTGGCGATGACCCTGTTTGCGGCGATACCGTTTTCTGCGTTTGTATTTAAAAACAATGATTTTCTTGCTCTTGCCCTGGGCCACGATCTGGCCGTGGACCGTTACTCCGTCTACATCGGGCTGGCCGATCTTGACATTCTCCCCATCGGAAAATATAAGGACCTTGTCGAAAGCGACCTGTGACCCGACGTCACCGGTGAGCTTCTCAACCCTGAGGACATCACCCTCCTCAACCTTATATTGTTTACCGCCTGTGGCAACCACTGCGTACATGTTTCTGCCCTCCTGTGAAAACAAAATACTTAGTTCTAAACTCAAAAAATAGGAAATATTAAACTTTCCCACACCGTTGTCAAGAAAAAACTGAGGGCTTTCCATGTTGGTGAAAGGCGTGGACAACAACGGACAAATCCTTATAATTACAGAATAGCCGTGCCGGTGTTTTCAGCTGAAAAGGAAGGCATTTGTGGACAGTCACCATCGAGACATTACGATTGTGGGAAACGGGGAGGAAAGATCCAAATCCATGGCCCTCATCGGAGAAGAGCCCCTCTCCATCCGGGTCCAGGGTGCGCCCTATGCGGTGGTCATGCGTACCCCGGGCGGCGAAAAGGCCCATGTGGCCGGTTTTTGCCTCGGGGAAGGCATCGCGGACGCGCCCGATGACATAACCAATATTGCCTTCTGCGACGGTGAAGACACCAATGTGGTCACCGTCACCCTTACCGCCGTCCGGCGAACACGCATTGCCGATCATCTGGACCGGCGAACCTATATCAGCCAGACATCCTGCGGCATTTGCGGCAAATCCATCGTTGACGATCTGGTCCAGGCCCTTTCCCCGGTAGCTGACGGGGACCCGCTGGATGGGAATGGCGCCTTGAATTGTCTGCTCCGACTGGGCGATCATCAACCCTTGCGGGACAAAACCCGCGCCGCCCACGGTGCCGCCATCTATGACCATGAGCTCCACCAGTTGTCCGTCGCGGAAGACGTGGGCCGTCACAATGCCCTGGACAAGGCCATCGGGCGTCTCTTTCTCGACAGACGACTGCGGCAGGCACAACTGCTGACCCTCTCTTCGCGCATCAGCTACGAATTGGTCCAGAAAACTGCCCGGGCAAAAATTCCGATCATCCTGGCGATCTCCCGGCCCACCGCCCTGGCCGTTGAACTGGCCACGGCACTGAACATGACCCTGGGATCGCTGGTAAAGGGTGGCAGCCTCATGATCTACTGCAACCCCCACCGCCTCATCTGGCCGCGGCGAACCTAAGTCTAAGATGAAATCAGACATTTCCTCACGACTCAATCGTCCACTGACCATCGGACGGACCACAATCGATCGCCGGCTGGTGCTGGCCCCCATGACCTTTCTGGGGCATATCGCCTTTCGCGAACTGCTGGCCGGTTTCGGCGGGTATGGCCTGCTTTTTGGCGAAATGTGCAACGCCCGGCGAATCCCCCATGAAATCCGTGCCGGTTCCGCCTATTTTTGCTGGCGGGAGGCGGAACGGCAACACCTGGTGATGCAAATCTTCGGTGCTGATCCAACTGCCATGGCCACGGCGGCCCGAATCGTCGAAGAAAACGGCCTGTACGGCGTGGACCTGAACTTCGGCTGCTCGATGGCCACCATCTGCAAACAGCAGTGCGGGGCGGCCCTGCTGAAGACGCCGAACCATGCCGCCCGCATCGTGGAGGCGGTTCGCCGGGCCGTAACCATCCCCTTATTCGTCAAGTTTCGCACGGGGTGGAAAGACGACCCGGCCATTCCGGTGGAGCTGGCCAGGCGATTCGAATCGGCTGGCGCCGATGCCTTGACCTTTCACCCCCGGGTGGCCCCGGATCGGCGCTCCCGCCCGCCCCGGTGGGATTATATTAAACGGGTTAAAGACGCGGTTAACATTCCGGTGTTCGGCAATGGCGACGTATTCGATGAGACAGACTGCCTACGGATGCTGGAGACCACCGGTTGCGACGGCGTAGCCATAGGCAGGATGGCCATTGCCCGCCCCTGGCTCATGGCCCAGATAACCGGGATGCTTTCGCCTGATCCCGGCATCTACCGGCGCACGGCCATGGCACTGCTGGATCTGATGGAACGGCATTTCGACACCAAACGCGCCTTGCGGCGGTACAGGAAATTCGCCCTTTACTACAGCGCCAATTTCAAATTCGCGCACAGCTTTTACAAACGCATCGGCAATGCTCGGGATCTGGAAACGGTAAAGGGTGAACTGAAAGAATTTTTCAGTCGGGAGCCGGAAATGGTAACGCGGCCAAATATGAATTTTTTTCAGTAGATTTCCATCAAGTAAAGTAGGAGGTGCAGGCGAGTCGGATGATGGTGGCCGCCACCACCACAAGGAAAAACACGCGAACAAACCCTGTGCCTTTTTGAATCACCAACCGTGATCCGAGAAAGGCCCCCAGCATCTGGCCCGCTCCCATCAGCAACCCCGCAGAAACCACGACATTGTGTCCGGCAAAAAAAGCCCCCAGGGCCACCACATTGCTGGTGAAGTTGAATATCTTGGTGTGAGCGGTGGCTTTTTTGAGGTTCAGCCCCAGCACCAGTACCAGGGCGATGGCCCAGAAGGATCCTGTTCCCGGGCCGAAGAATCCGTCGTAAAATCCCAGTGCCAGTCCGGCACAGCAAAAAAACACGGGGGCAGCCATCGATGGCCGCCGGTCCAGTTTCCCCAGATCCGGGGAAAACAATGTATAAAGGAAGACGCCCGCTAAAAGAATCAGGATAATATGCCGAAGAAAATCCGGGGAAAGCACCTGAACGGTCACGGTTCCGGCCAGGGCCCCCAGGGCGGTAAAAACAACACCTGTAGGGATTTCCCGCAGGTTTACCAAACCCTTCCGGGAGTAATTGACGGCGGCCGTCATACTGCCGAATGTACCCTGAAGTTTGTTGGTGCCCAGGGCCAGGTGGGGCGGCATGCCGGCGGCAAGAAGCGCCGGCAGGGAGATGATTCCCCCGCCGCCGGCAATGGCGTCCACGAACCCGGCGAACAGGCCGGCAAGCCACAGTAAAAAAAGTGCAAAAAACGACAGGGGTTCCATCAATATGCAAAACTTTTGTTTGTGGTTTCTTTGAAATCCAGCGGCCCTTAATATCGGGAAAGTGGACCGAGGTCAACGTTAGGGCCGCGGAAAAAGCGAAGGCCGTCTCAGACATAGATATTCACCAAGGTGCCCATCAGCCTATCGGCGATAAAACGACCGTCCCAGCTGTATGCCATACCTTCGTCCGCTTCGGGCGCAACGGTCCGAGCCTGCTGCTCGATGAGCAATGGGCGTCTTGGCGTCTTACCGAAATTGAAAAACAGGCCGGTGTCGGTCCGAACCGGAGCGTAAAATGGAACGGGTACCAGCGCAGCAGTTTCCGCCATATTCTGGCTTTCAGATCATTGAGTTTAAAAATCATGACGATTTATGCAACATCCGTACACACACCGATTTTAAAAATATCCCACTGAAATAATTAATTGATACTATTTTTGAAGTAAATATTTTTTCGGTGTCCCGGAAAATTTTGCCTTGTTCTTTTTGCCCACCTGGTCCAGATCTGCCCACCATCCGCCCGTAGCGGGTTCCTTAATGTTATGACAAACAACAGAACCAGAGCAACGCCGACTGCGGGGGAACCTGCGAAGGGATATCATAAAACGGATGAAACGCAACGATGGGTTGGGGACAATTGGCGCAACACCGCAGCCGGGCCAAAAGACAATCAAGATGGGGGAAGTTATTGTTTCCGCGGCCCTTAGTTCGTGTCCGTCCAGAAACGAGGATTTTCGTTCAAGATCAAGGCCTGCGAAAAATTTTACCACAGGCATATAGTTGATATTCCGAGGATAAACCCGATCTTTATATAAAACAGATTGAGCAT
>JABZFO010000034.1 GCA_014237405.1 Desulfosarcina sp.
TTTGGATGTATCATGGATAAGGGTGTTTGTCCAGACAAACACCCTATATCCAATATATCAATGTGTTATGAATTTACGGCAACTACTATGCCATGTAAAACCTAAGTTGTTTGACTATAGTGCATGTATCCCCAACGGCGCAGGCGGTCTGTTTCATCACCGTTTGGAATTTCATCATCAGGAACATATTTCGGACGCATTCTTGACCAGCGTTTCTCGACCTCATTGATCCGTGCCATATCCTGATCATCAGGTTTTTTAAAGAATCTGCCGGTATGGGATGGCTTGCATTTTGGGCAGTGGTATTCCATTGTAAAAAGGCGGTGACGCGGCGAGCCAAAATTGGCATTAGGATAATGATTGTCGGCACCACACGCCGAACATCTGCAACGACTTCGCTTGGCAGGCCCATTCAGAGTCAGTTCCGTAGCGCAATGATGACAGTTGCCTGGCTCTTTCCGTTCGCTGGTTTCAGTCAGTTCTCCACAAGCTGGGCATATAATTACGTTTTTTGGATGTCTGGAATCCGCGGAAATAAGATAACCGGGAAACAGGTCTATATTCTTTCCGCATTCATGACATGGAGTAACTTTAACCCAGAGAAAGTATTTTACATGAGCATCGTTCGAGCCGCATAGAGTACATCGCGTTCGATAAAACTGCCCAATTTCCTTTTCCAATGTTGTGCGAAGGGCTTCTGCGGCTTTCGCATAAACGCCAAGATCAAGATGCTCGATTTCCTGTTTAACGATCCAGTAAGACATCGGATTGATATCGAATGCGGTGACATCGCATCCAACACGGTTTGCCTCCAATATCGGTGTACCACCGCCCATGAATGGGTCGGCTACATGGCAACCTGATAAATCGTTCGCTTTATAGAACGCTTCATGAAGGGGTCCGTCCGCGAACTCAGACAGCAGCAATCCACGAAACATGGTACCTGGACGTCTGGCGAACCATTTATGCACTGCAATAATCGGGCGGTAGTTTTGCTGGATCTGTTTTTCCCTAAGCGCAAGATCCGCGATAAACGGTATATCAAAATGCTTTTCTATCATTCAGAGTCTACCAATCTTTATGGTGTGGCAAGTTATTGAGTAGTTAATGTATAATTGACATGAAAAAAATGGATTGACAAGTTTGAAGAGGCGACCCTTCCGTGGTTCCTGAAAAAGCTGAAGGAGAAAAAACAATCCCGGCAACAACAAAAGCAGGCACAACACGCAGTTGCAATAAATTAACCGTGTCTCATCGGCATTCGCGGATTGACAAAATGATTGATTTTCTATAGAAAAGACAGGTTGGTGCCCGTCCATAAATAGCATCTTTTGGCCCAGGCCTGTGTTCTCGCGATGTTGAAATCCTCGACGTAGCACCGCTACGCCTGCGGTTTCAACATCGTTGCGGCCTTGGCCTGAACCAAAATCTACCATTTATGGATGGACACCATGCGGATAACCGGCGATTGCGCCGCATGCAGTGAGTCACTGCCAACGGACCCTCTCCAAAGGAGCATCTGCTAATGGAACAGACGGACCTGATGGTGATCAACGGAAACGAGCTTCCCTTTGAACCGGGGGAGACCATTCTTGATGTGGCCCGGCGGGGCCATATCGATATTCCGACCCTTTGCCACCTCAAAGGAACGACGCCCACCGGTGCCTGCCGGATCTGCGTGGTTGAGGTGAAGGGAGCCCGCACGCTGCTGCCGGCCTGTTCCACCCCGGCCGCACCCAACATGGTGGTGCGGACCGAATCCCCTGAGGTGGTGACGTCGCGCAAGGAGATTCTGCGCCTGATGCTCTCTTCGGGCAATCACAACTGTGCCGTTCGCGGACGGGACGATAGTGATTGGACCGCATTCCAGCTGGGTGTTGAAAAAGATGACGGCAGCGACGCGTTGTGCCCGGTGTGGGGAGATTGCCGACTCCAGGATCTGGCCTACCGCTACCAGGTGACCGGTGAAGGCTTCCAGGGAACACCGGCCCGTTACCCCATGGAGACGGCCAACCCCTTTATTGTCCGGGATTTTTCCCGCTGTATTCTGTGCGGCCGCTGCATTCAGGCCTGTAACGAAGTGCAGGTGAACAACGCCATCAGCTTCGGATATCGGGGTGCGGCCACCAAGATTATTGCCGCCGGCGACCGGTCCTTGAAAGATTCGGACTGCGTGTTTTGCGGTGAGTGCGTTCAGGTGTGTCCGGTGGGGGCGCTGGTGGAAAAGGATGCGCGTTATCAGGTCCGCCCCTGGGAGACCCAAAAAGTGCGCACCACCTGCAGCTACTGCGGTGTGGGTTGTCAGCTTTACCTGCACACGCGGGACAACCGGGTGGTGAAGGTGACCGGTGTGGAAGACGAAGCCCCCAATTACGGAAGCCTCTGCGTCAAGGGACGCTTCGGCTTTACCTTTATCGGCAGCGAAGAGCGGCTAACCGATCCACTGATCAAGGAGAACGGGGCATTTCGAAAAGCATCATGGGACGAGGCCATTGGCCTGGTGGCGGAGAAACTCAAGACGATCCGGGACGAGCACGGCGGGGACAGCATCGGGGTGCTCACATCGGCCCGCATTACCAATGAGGAGAACTACATCGCCCACAAGTTCACCCGGGCGGTACTTAAAACAAATAATATCGATCATTGCGCCAGGCTCTGACACAGCTCCACAGTGGCCGGTCTGGCCGCATCGTTTGGAAGTGGCGCCATGACGAACTCCATCGCCGATATCGAGGAGGCAGATGTCATCCTCGTGACCGGCTCCAATACCACGGAGAACCATCCTGTGATTTCCGCCTTTGTCAAACGGGCGGTGACCCGCCGGGGGGGCAAACTCATCGTGGTGGATCCGCGTCGAATCAAGCTTACGGAGTTCGCCGAGCAGTGGTTGAGACCCAACCTGGGAACCGACGTGGCCTGGATCAACGGCATGATGCATGTCATCATCAAAGAAGATCTTCACGCTAAAACCTTTATCGAGGAGCGTACGGAAAAGTTTGACGAGCTGAAGGCAATGGTCGAAAAATACACCCCGGCGCATGTGGAATCCATTACCGGGATTCCGGCCCGGCAGCTCATGGAAGCGGCTCGGCTCTACGCCAAAGCTCCTGCCGCCAGTATCCTTTACTGCATGGGCATCACCCAGCACACCACAGGCACCGATAACGTCAAATCTTTGGCCAACCTGGCCATGCTCTGCGGTAACCTGGGCATCCGGGGTGGCGGCGTCAATCCCCTTCGTGGGCAGAACAACGTCCAGGGGGCCTGCGACCTGGGCGGGCTGCCCAATGTGCTCACCGGTTATCAGACCGTAGATAACCTGGATGCCATTAAAAAATTGGAGCGGGTCTGGAACGTTACGGGACTGCCTACCAAGCCGGGGCTCAAGGTCACCGAGATGCTGCCCAAGGCCCACAGTGGAGAGCTCAAGGCCCTGTACATCACCGGTGAGAACCCCCTGGTATCCGATCCTGACCTGAACCACGCTGAAAAATGCCTGGAGAATCTTGAATTTTTCGTGGTGCAGGATATCTTTCTCACGGAAACCGCCCAGATGGCCGATGTCGTACTGCCGGCGAAGTGCTTTGCAGAAAAGGACGGCACCTTTTCCAACACCGAGAGACGGGTGCAGCGGGTGAGAAAGGCCGTGGATCCACCGGGTTCGGCCAAGGACGACTGGAAGATCATGTGCGAGATCGCCACACGCATGGGCTACGCCATGTCCTACAAGGAGAGCGAGATCATTTTCGACGAACTGGCCGGCCTGACGCCTTCCTACGCCGGAATCAGTTACCCCCGCATTGAGCATGAAGGGCTTCACTGGCCTTGTCCCACACCGGAACACCCCGGTACCCCCATCCTTCACGGGGCCCAGTTTACCCGGGGCAGGGGGCTTTTTCACGCCATCGACTGGATTGCACCGGCGGAAGTAGCCGACGACGACTATCCCATGTACCTGACCACCGGCCGGGTGCTCTACCACTACCACACCGGCACCATGACCATGAAGACCGACGGCCTGAATGAACGGGCGCCGGAATCCTTTGTGGAGATCACCCGTGGTGACGCCCAGGGAATAGGCATCGACGATGGGGATCGGGTGACCGTCACCTCCCGGCGAGGAGAAATTCAGGCCCGCATTCGAATTTCCCGCAAAGCCGTGGACGGGACGGTATTCATTCCCTTTCATTTTGCCCAGGCGGCGGCGAACAGGCTGACCAACGCGGCACTGGATCCCATCGCCGGCATTCCGGAGTTCAAGGTGTGTGCGGTGAAGCTGTCCAAGGGGGCATAAAGGTGTGGGGAGCTGAAAAAATGAACATCGAACATCGAACTTCCAACATCGAATTTTGAATAAGGTATTCTGCCAATTTATAAACTGGCGGAGCGTAGCGATTCCATCATTCGATGTTCGACGTTTAAAACACTTTCCGTAACCCTAACGTCTTGGACCAAACATAATAAAAAAAGGCCGGTGCCCATAGATGGGTCGCCGGCCTTTTTGGTTTTTTGAGAGACGGCTCTACATATTCGACGACTCGGGGTGGAACACATTCACTTTCTTGAGGTCGTCACCCAGGTATTCCCGCTCATTGGGGCCAAGAATGCCTGGGGGTATTGGGACCTCGGAAATAATTAAATCAGCGATATTACTTGTCTTCTTGCCCGTGTTCTGCGTTGCGTCGATGGCCACATACAACAAGTATGAAACCATCAACGCGCCTTGCCTGATCTTATATAAAACCGGCGAACAAAAATCCTGTGTTATCTCTGTGGATTTTATTTTTTCCGAGGCCCTTGGCATTCGTTATTTGATCTATTTCTCTTTCAGTGTCTCTTCCATCTTCATGAGAATGCTGGAAAAGTCGGCGCCCATATTCGATGCCGTTGTGGCAAAGCCGATGCGGTCTTTCTCGATCCCGATGGCCTCTAACATGCCCTGGGCGTTGGCGGCCCGCCAGCCGGCGTAAAGGCTGCCCTTTTCCGATTTGCAGTTGCCGTTGTGACAGGCCATGACCATTACGCCGTCGGCCCCCTCGGCCAGGGCGTGCATGATGTAGTCGATGTCCACCTTACCGGCGCAGGGTACAGCCACGGTCTTGAGGCCCCTGGGCAGGGGCATGCCGAATGACTCGGCCATGCGGGCGGCTTCCAGGCCGCTGTTCTGACAGCAGAAGGCAACGATGGTCGGTTCATTATCGGTATTCTCCGCCGCTGATGCCGTTACCTGATCGATCATGTCGGTATCGTTGAATTCACCGATCTGGATGGCGTCCATGGGGCATTCCGACGCGCAGATGCCACAGCCTTGGCAGGCCACCGCAGAGATGACCGGCTTGTTGTCGCCCGACCAGTAGATCGCCCCATGGGGGCAGCAGCGGTAGCAGGTCAGACAGAAGGTGCATTTGCCGGTGTCCAGAACCGCCTTGTTGGCCGGTACGACGATGGTGCCGTCGCCCAGCAGGTTGCGGACCCGGATGGCGGCATTCTCCGCATCCATCAGGGCGCCGTAGTGTTTTTTCACCTGGCGGCTGCCGCCCACCACGAAAATGCCTTCGCGGTTGGTGGAGACCGGATAGCGGTGAACGTTGTCGGTCTGCAAAAAACCCATGGATCCCACATCGATTTTCAGCATCTCGGCCAGCGCTGCGTTGACCTGGTCGGCACCGATGGCCTCCTCGACCACAATGATGTCGGGAGCCAGTTCCACTTTGCGCTGGAGGACCGGGTCGTCGTAGGTGATGGAAAGGGCAGCGC
This sequence comes from Desulfosarcina sp., assembly GCA_014237405.1. Lineage (GTDB taxonomy): Bacteria > Desulfobacterota > Desulfobacteria > Desulfobacterales > Desulfosarcinaceae > Desulfosarcina. The sequence continues at coordinate 5,758 of JABZFO010000034.1, forward strand.
CCTCCTGAACCACCGTGGGTATCTCGGTGAGTTTGACGTACATGGCTCCCCTGTCACGACATTCCAGGTAGAGGCGCTCCAGTCCGTCTTCGGCCACCTTCAGATCCCCGGCAAACACATAGGCGCTGGTGTCGTCCATATTTTCCATGGCCAGCACGCTTTTCAGGACCCGTTCCAGAACCAGGGGATTGCCGTCCTGGGCCAGACCCAGCATGAAGGCCACGGATTTACCGGCAAATGCGGACGGGTTTTCGGAAAGTGCCGCTTCCAGCTGGCTCTGGCTGATGACCGTCTCGGACAGGCTCAGGCCATAGGCCTCATTCAACGGGCTATAGACCAGTTCCGATGCCACCACGATGGCGCCGACGGACTTCTCGACGATGTCGTCATTGCCTGACAGCCACACCCGAAAGTCGCCGGGTACGCCGGCAGTGCCGTCCATGAGGGTACCGGTCATCACTTCGATCATGTTCGATTCGTTGACCGATTCGACCAATGCTTCCAGCGCCGCCTGTTCGTCACCGTCAAGATCGGCGACTAAGGCGCCTGCGGTCATGCCCAGGCCGGCACCCTCGTCGATGAGCACCACCTTGTATCCACTGGCGGCAATCTCGGTAGCGGCCTTCACGCCGGTCATCCCGGCACCCACCACCAGAACGTCGGTGGTGATGTTGATGGTTTCCATTTGTGTCTGTTGTGTCATGAGGCCCTCCCCAGATATTTTATCACTTCGCCGGCAGACTGACCTGCGTGGACGATGGATTCGGCAATGGTTTTCGGTCCCGATGCAGTGCCGGCCACAAAAATACCATCCTGGCCGGTCAATGCCCGGTTCAACTTATCGGCGCAGGCAAAGAAGCCGTCACCATTGAGCGGTGCGCCGACCAGTTCTGACAGTGATGCATTGTCTGCCGCCGGCATGATTCCCACGGAGAGCACCACCATGTCGAACTCGTCTTCCACCGCTTCACTGCCGCCTTCCGCTGCCATGAACCGGGTCCGGATGCGGTCGTCCTCGGACTTGTACATATCCACGGGAATGTTGCGCACAAATTTCATCTCGTCTTTGCATTTCTGGAAAAAGACGGGGAAATCGTTTCCCGTATTCTGGATGTCCATGTAAAAGATGGTGATATCCAGTTCCGGGTCCTTGTGTTTCATGGCCTGGGCCGTTCTCAGGGCATAGGGGCAGCAGACCTGGCTGCACCACAGGTTACCCAGGCGTTCGTCCCGGCTGCCCACGCACTGGATGAAGGCGATCTTCTTAGGCGGCTTGCCGTCCGACGGCCGCAGCACCGTGCCGTTGGCCCGCTTGCCCGATTCCAGGTCCATGCCGCTGACCACGTTATCCAGGTCATCGTAGCGGTAGGTAGATTTAATCCGCGGGTCGAAGGGTATGAAGCCGGTGGCCACGACCACGGCCTCCACCTCCAGGGTGTCGGCGTTGCCGGTCGTTTCCGGATTCAGGCTGCCGTCGGCCAGATAGTATTTGGCGTTGTTCAGCGAGTAGCCCCTGACAGCCGCACAACCCGTCGGATTGGCCGTATAACCGGCATCGCAAGCCTTCAGGTCCTTGGCGACATCTGTTTTTTTCAGGCTGATTTTAAAATTTCCGTTTTTATTGATATCGGCCACTTGAGTGGCCAGATGGACGGTGATGGCCGGTTCGTTGACCACGTTCTTGAGCATGCTTTCCACGGCACAGGCGCCGCATTGGCGGCATTCGTCCGTTGCCTTGCAGGCATACTGGATGGCGTGTCCGCCAAGGAAGTCGGCCTTTTCCACCAGCGCTACCTGTGCGCCGAGGCCGGCAAGCTCCCAGGCTGCCGTCAGGCCGGCGATCCCGCCCCCAATGACCATGACTTTTTTCGATTCATTACTCACTTGAAAACTCCTTTGGTGATCGTTGGTTGACAATGGATGTGTGGCGCTGATCAAACTACGGGTCTGGGCAGGACTTTTGCCCGCTCGGCAATTTCCGGCACCTTGTGTTCCCATTCGATGGCCATGAGATGAACGCCGGCGATCCCTTTCATCTCCTTGAACTCTTCTATCTGTTCGCAGGCGATGTTGATGCCCTCGTCGGCCACCTTCTTTTTACCCGCACCCTGGAGCCGCTTGATGATCTCGTTGGGGACGTCCATGCCGGGAACCTTGAGCTGCATGTAGCGCGCCATACCGACACTCTTCATGGGCGTGACGCCGGCCAGGATGTAGACCTTTTCGGTGAGCCCCATGTCCACGGCTTCTTTCACCCACTGGCGCATTCTCTCCATATTGTAGATGCACTGGGTCTGGACGAAATCCACGCCAACCTTCACTTTTTTAGCCAGGCGATGCACCCGCCACTCGTAGGGTTCGGCAAAAGGGTTGGCCGCGCCGCCGATGAAAATTTTTGGTGGTTCGTCGATATCCGCGCCACCTAAAAATTGGCCATCGTCGCGCATCTTTTTCACCATCCCGATCAGCTGGGTGGAGTCGATATCGAATACCCCCTTGGCCTGGGGGTGGTCACCGAACTGCTGGTGGTCACCGGACAGGCAGAGCAGGTTTCGGATGCCCAGGGCCGAGGCACCGAGGATGTCGGCCTGCATGGCCAGCCGGTTCCGGTCCCGGCAGACCATCTGGTAGTTGGGCTCCAGTCCCTCTTCGATGATAATCAACGAGGCGGCCCAACTGGACATTCTCACCATGGCGGTTTGGTTGTCGGTAATATTGACGGCATCCACCATGCCGACCAGATGTTTAGCCTTATCCCGCACCGCCGCCACGCTGGTTCCGCGGGGCGGCCCTAGTTCCCCGGTAAAGGCAAAATGACCGGCACGCAGTATTTTTTCAAGATTGCTTCCTGATTTCATATGGGAATTCCTCTGTTGGATTGTTCCGTTTTCGTGGTTGGCTCCTGTTCGATTCGACTATTTGAGGTCGAATGCAGCGAGGCGCTCCTTGTAGCCCGGCTGAACGATGGTTCTAGGCGTCTGATTCCGCCAGTCGTTGGGCGGACAGATATCTAGGATGTTTTGCAGCCGGTTCTGCTTGGCCAGCCGTTCATGGATGCGATGCCAGGCGCAGGGCTGGTCAGAATTAATTTCACAGCTGCCCTTGTTGGTGCCGCCGCAGGGGCCGTTGAACAGTCCCTTGGCACACATGGTAACCGGGCAGATGCCGGCAGTCATACCCAGCACGCAGGTGCCGCAGGCCCGGCATTTCTCTTCATACCAGCCCACTTCCCGGTTGACGCCGATAAAGCTGGTGTCGACACCGGGAAACACGGGGACCTCAGGGAATCGTTCGGCAATAAATTGAATGCCGGCGCCGCAGGCCATGGAGATGATTGCATCGTATTCATCCACGATACCGTCCAACTCTTCCAGAAACTCCATGTCACACTGCCGCTCCACGGTAACACCACCGGTTTCGATGGGGTTACCTTCCAAGCGGCGGGCGATTTTCAGTTCGGAGTTGAGCACCCCGACCTCTTTCTCGCCGCCTGCCAGGCATACTGCCACGCAGGTGCCGCATCCCACGGTCAGGACCTTTTTAAAGTCCTTGACCATGGCCCTGACTTCTTCAAAGGGCTTTCTTTCCGCAACAATCATTTGACATTCCTCCTTTTTGCCATGGCATGGGGTTGCTGCCATGAAGGGTAATACAGATCAAGCATGGATTAGGGTGCACGTGAAATGGATGTTTTGAGCCAAGGAACGAAATTAACCTGAGTGCATCAATGATGTCAACATATAATAGGTGGTGCGGGTAATCTGTACTCAGGGTTTTGTATTGCCTGCCGGTGGCCAAGTCAACATGAAATGAATGTTCGCTCATTTTTTTTTGGCGGCGGCATAGACCTTTCTGAGGTTTTTAACCCCATTGGATAGCGGGGACCACGGTGTGATTTAAGACTATATTCTTAATTTCCCTGCCGCTTTAATGTTTTTCTGATGTTTAAAGCTTGACAGAGGGTTTTTGTCTTTGATAAATGAATGAATATTCATTCATAAGCTGTCGTTTGTCGTTTCAGGGAGGTTCGCCATCAGCACCAAAAAGAAAAATATGGATAAATACCAGCGCATCCTTGAGGCTGCCATTACGGTATTTGCCGAACAGGGGTTTTTTCAGTCGACAATCGCCCAAATTGCCAAAGAGGCCGGGGTGGCTGACGGAACCATCTACCTCTATTTCAAGAACAAGGATGACATTCTGGTTCAGTTTTACCAGTACAAGACACGCCAGATTTTCGAGCGGTTCCGGGATGCGGTCAGCCAGCCGGCAACTGCGGAGGAGAAACTGAGGTGTCTGATTCATGTTCATCTCCAGGAGTTTCAGAACCAAAATGTACCGGGACATCATTTCAGAGGTGGTGGAACTGGGACAGGAAGAGGGAACCATCCGAAAGGACCTTTACATGGGGTTGGTCAAGCGGTTCATCAATGGCGCGGTGGACGAGGTGATCAACTCCTGGATCCATTCAGGCGGTGAATACGATCTGGTGACCATGGCAGCCCCTTTGGTGGATCTTTTCATCAAGGGGATCGGCGGCACCAGTAAGACGCAATTAACGGATTGAATACATAACCGGATGCCGCCGTGCCCACTCGATTCGAAGGCGGGTCCACCAGTCAACAAGGAGAGGATAGACCATGGCACAGGTAATCGCTGACAGGAGAGATGTTGATTTCGTGCTTCATGAACAGCTGAACGTCGGCGCGTTGAGCGAACATGAAAAGTACGAAGAGTTCAACAAGAAAACCGTAGATTTGATCATCAGTGAAGCCCGTAATCTGGCGATAAAGGAAATTCTTCCCACCTTCAAGGAGGGTGACGAGCAGGGGTGCCGCTTTGAAAACGGCCAGGTGTTCGTGCCGGAAAGCTTCAAGCGCCCCTACGATCTGTTTGCCGAAGGCGAATGGATAGCCATGCCAGAGGATCCTGAGTATGGGGGACAGGGAATGCCCCGATCCGTGGCCCTGGCTGCCGGCGACTATTTTAACGGCGCCAACTACGCCTTCATGATGTACCCGGGGCTCACCCATGGGGCGGCTCTGCTGGTGGAGGCCTTCGGCACGGAACGTCAGAAGAAGCTGTTTTTAAAGAACATGTTCACCGGTAAATGGACCGGCACCATGCTGCTCACAGAACCTGAAGCCGGGTCAGATGTAGGCAACCTGTCCACCACCGCCGTGAAAAATGAAGACGGCACCTACGCCATCACCGGCAACAAGATCTTCATCTCGGCCGGCGAGCATGACATGGTGGAAAATATTGTCCATCCGGTCCTGGCCCGAATAGAAGGGGCACCCGCAGGCACCAAGGGTATTTCCCTGTTTCTGGTTCCCAAGTATCGGGTCAATGATGACGGCAGACTGGACGAGTTCAACGACGTGGTCTGCACGGGCATCGAGCACAAGCTGGGCATTAACGGCAATTCCACCTGCTCCCTTACCTTAGGTGGCAAGGGGAATTGCGTGGGTGAACTGCTGGGTGAGGAGAACAAGGGCATGCGGGCCATGTTCCTGATGATGAACGAGGCGCGTCTGCTGGTGGGCATGCAGGGATTCTGCTGCGCCAGCGCCTCTTACATGAATGCCGTCAATTATGCCAGGGAGCGGGTACAGGGTAAGAATCTTCTGCAGATGATGGATCCCACCGCACCGTCCGTGCCCATCATTCAGCACCCGGACGTGCGCCGCATGCTCATCTCCATGAAATCCTACGTGGAGGGTATGCGCAGCCTGATCTACTACGCCGGCCACCTCTCTGATCAGATGGCCGTTACCGATGACGAGGCGGAAAAAGCCCGGCTGCAGGGAATGCTGGATCTGCTCATCCCTATCTGCAAGGGATATGTCACCGACAAGGCTTTCGAAGTTTGCAGCACGGGCGTGCAGGTTTACGGCGGATACGGCTTCATTAAAGAGTATCCCCAGGAGCAGCTTTTGCGGGATTGCCGCATCACCATGATCTATGAGGGCACCAACGGCATTCAGGCCATGGACCTGCTGGGCCGTAAGCTGGGCAGGAACAAGGGCCAACCCCTCATGGACCTGATGGGTGAGATCCAGAAGGTAATTGCCCAGGCCAAGGAGATTGAGGACCTGAAGGAATGCGCGACCCGCATGGAAAAAGCGCTGAACCGTCTGGGCGAAGTGGCCATGAACCTGGGCGCTGCGGCCATGTCTCCCAAGGTAATGAGCGCTTTTGCCTTCGCCCATCCGTTCATGGAAGCGTCCGGTGATGTGGTGATGGCCTGGATGCTGCTGTGGAGAGGGATTATCGCTGCCGGACAACTGGAAAAGGGCGCCAAGAAAAAAGATCTGTCCTTTTACGAAGGGCAGGTGAAAAGCGCGCAGTACTTTACCCAGGCAATGCTTCCCATCACCATGGGCAAGATGGATGCCATCATGACCACCTGCGATGCGGCGGTTGAGATTTCCGAAGACGCCTTCGGCGGCAAATAGTAAAGACTCCTGGATTCCTTTCCGAGACCCTTATTCGGTTTTTTCCTGCTCCATGGCGCGCAGGTCTTTTTTCAGGACTTTGCCCACATTGGTTTTGGGCAGGTCTTTGCGGAATTCGATTTCCGTGGGCCATTTGTATTTGGCCAGCTTGTCTTCGCAGTATTTCAGCAACTCTTCGGTGGTGGCCGTCTGGCCTTCTTTTAACACGACGAACACCTTTACCGCCTCGCCGCGTTTAGGATGAGGAATACCGATGACCGTGGCCTCCATCACCTTTGGATGTTCGAAGAACACCTCCTCGATATCCCGGGGATAGACGTTGAAGCCCCCGGAGATGATCATATCTTTCTTGCGGTCCACGATGTACTTTCATCACTTGCGGCCCCTTGACCAGCAGTTCTCCGGTTTCACCCACCGGAACGTCGGTGACTCCGTCTGAAAGATCCACGATGCGGCATTCGGTGTCGGAAATGGGAATGCCCACGCTGCCCACTTTCCGTTTGCCGTCAAAGGGGTTGATATGCGTCACCGGGCAGGATTCGGTCATACCGAATCCCTCGACGATAACCGCACCGGTTCTCTTCTCGAACTCGCTGATCACTTCCAATGGCAGCGGGGCGCTGCCGGAAAAGCAGCCCTTGATGGAAGTAAGATCGGTCTTTTCGATATTGGGGTCTTCGAGCATGCCGATGTACATGGTGGGCACCAGTGGCGCAAAGGTGGGTTTGAATTTACTGATCGCTTCCAACAGTTGAGGCGGTTGGGGTTTGGGAATCAGGATGTTTCCCCATCCTTTGAAAATGGCCAGGTTCATGGCGGTGGACAATCCGAAGACATGAAAAAAGGGCAGGGCCCCCAGCATGATTTCATCGCTGCCGAATTTCGGGAACCAGGCTGTCACGTGCTGGACCTGTTTGCTGAGGTTGCCGTGAGTGAGCATAACGCCCTTGGAGACGCCGGTGGTGCCGCCGGTATATTGATACATGGCCACATCCTCGAAGGTCAGATCGACCTGTGGTGGATTGGGCTCAAACTGATTCAGAATCATTTTCCATTTGTACAGGTTGTCGGCGGGTTTGACATCTGCGGCCAACCCCTTTTTCTTTCCCACCAGCGGAAACAGAATATTCTTTGGAAAGGGAAGATAGTCGCCAATGCTGGTGTAAACGATCTGTTTGATAGCTGTTTTCGGGCGGAGGTCAATCATCCGATTGCCCAGCAGATCCAGGGTGATCAGGACTTTGGACCCGGAATCGTTGAACTGGTGCTCCAGTTCCCGATCGGAATACAAGGGGTTGTTCATGACGGTGATGGCACCGATGCGTAAAATGGCATAGCAGGCCACCACACAGGGGATCACATTGGGCAGCAGGATGGCTACACTGTCCCCCTTTTTCACCCCGAAATCGGTCAGGCATGCGGCAAATCGGTCCACCATCTCGTTCAGCTTGCCAAAGCTGATCTGGTATCCTTGAAACGTCAGAGCCATTTTGTCAGGAAACGCCTTGGCCGACTGCTTCAGGCAGTCCGGCAGGCAGATGTTTTCATATTGGACATGTTCGGGAACGCCTGCCTCGTAGTGTGTCAGCCATGGTTTTGCCAGATAGGGATTGCCTGTGGTCACGTGAACCTCCTTTTTTCTTGTTTTTCATGGGTATTCGTAATAAATAAATTTTTTTTGCCTTCTGGAGGGGGATGCAACTGCTGAATCATTTCCTATGATCTATTTGGATTAACTGCTTTTGTCAAGAAAGCCTTATGGTTAATCATCTTGGAAAATCTGGAGATCGCTGGCCAAAACTGGTGTCTCTCGCCACCGACGGCCAATGGGCGGGTTGGCTCCGGTTTAATGGGGTATATGGGATGACCGCCAAATTTTTTTCTTGACAGGATTAGAATCAGTGGGTAGGAACTGAATGAACCCTCATTCATTTTTTTGCATACTTAAAATGATGAATTCGTAAAAAGTCAGTTTTCAGACGGTTTCGTAAAACGTTCGAGATCAAGGCTTGCGAATCCCGAGGAATGAGGCGTACTTGCCGTACGCCGCAGTGACGAGGGATGAAGCGCTCCGGCAAAGTATTTCTTTCTTTTTATCCCCACGGTTGTTTTTTCGATCCTGATTCCCATGGCGGGGGTGGCGGTGTTCACCTATATCATGGCCATCCGCATGGCGCCGCTGGTCAAGGCGGCCCCGGACAGGCGATTCGACCGCATTCCCCAGCGCATCTTTAATGTGCTGAAGCTCTGGCTGGCCCAGTACCGCCAGCCTCGATACAAGCTGGCGGGCGTGGTACATATCATGATCTTCGCCGGTTTTCTCATCCTCAGTATCCGGTCCTGCTCCCTGGTGGTCATCGGCATCTCCGACAGCTTCGTCGTGCCCGGCTTCGGGGGGCTGCTGGGCGACGTCTACAATATACTGAAAGATTACGCCGCCACCATGGTGCTTGTCGCCTGTGCCATCGCTGCTTACCGGCGGGGTGTGGTGAAGCCGGAACGTTACGCCGTGCCCGCCAAATACGGCAAGGATCACACGGCCGAAGCCCTGTTCGTCCTGGGCCTGATCTCGACGCTGATGATCTCCGAAAGCCTGTTCGAGGCCAGTTCGGTGGCTGCCAACGTCCAGCAGGGCCTGCACGCCGAATCTTTGGCACCGGCCAGCCTGGCCTGGTTTTTCAAGACCGCCTTGCTGTCCACATCAGTGGAGACGCTCCAGACCATTCATATCGCCACCTTTTACATCCACGATTTGACGTTTTTCTTTTTTCTCTGTTTTCTGCCTCTGGGCAAACACTTTCACGTCATCACCTCGCTGTTCAACGTGTTCTTTATGCGCATTGACCGGGGCAACATCAAACCGGTTCAGCACGGCATCAAGGATGAAGACCTGGATAACCTGGAATCCTTCGGCGTTAAGAAACTTGAGGATTTCACCTGGAAGCACATCCTGGACTTCTACTCGTGCGCCGACTGCGGCCGCTGCTCGGACAACTGCCCGGCTAACGCCGTGGGCCGGCCCCTGTCCCCTCGGTTCATCTCCATCAAGGGCCGGGACCTGACCTTCAAAAACTACCCCATCTATCCCTACGGCAGTCCGTTTAAAAAGAGCGAGAACCTCATCGGCACCATCTACGAAGAAGACGAGATCTGGTCCTGCACCACCTGTGGCGCCTGCGAACAGGAGTGCCCCATCGGCATCGAGTACATCGACAAGATCGTGGACCTGCGCCGCGGCATGGTGGACGATGGGCTCGTTCCCCAGAGCCTGCAAAAGCCCTTAAGGGCCCTGGAAAAACGCGGCAACCCCTGGGGCAAGATGGAGAAAAAACGCGCCGACTGGACCAAGGAACTGCCTGAGGGCGTGACGGTCAAGGATCTGGCCAAGGAATCGGCCGATGTCCTCTATTTTGTGGACAGTATCACCTCCTACGACGACCGCATGCAGGCGATCGGGCAGGCCACGGCTACCGTCCTGTCCAGGGCCGGTTCGGATTTCGGTATCCTGGGCAAGAAGGAGAAAGACAGCGGCAACGAGATCCGTCGATTCGGCGAAGAGATGTTGTTTCAGACCATGAAGGAGATGAATACCGATGCCATCCTGGACAGCGGTGTCAAGCACATCATCACCGCCGACCCTCATGCCTACAACGCCTTGAAAAACGACTACAAGGGGCTTCCGCCGGTGGAGCACATCAGCCAGTTTATCGCCCGCAACGTGAAATCCGGCGCTATCCGGCTGAAAAGCGCCAACGGCGACGGTAAGGTTTACACCTATCATGACCCCTGCTACCTGGGCCGCCACAATGATGTCTACGAGGACCCGCGATCGGCCCTGGATGCCATTGGCGGGTTGAAGCGGGTGGAGATGGAACGTTGCCGTGACCGGTCGTTTTGCTGCGGCGGCGGCGGTCTGATGCTCTTCTACGAACCCGAGGAAGAGCAGCGCATGGGTGTGGTGCGGGTGGAGATGGCCGCCGAAGCCGGCGCCAACGTCATCGTAACGGCCTGCCCCTTCTGCCTGGTCAACATAGAAGACGCTATCAAGGTGGCCGGCATGGAAGGGAAAATGGAGGCCATCGATCTGTCGGAATTGATTGCTCAACACCTACAATAAGAATTTTTAATGTTGAATGATGAATTTTTAATGAAGGCATTGAAATCTTGCAACAAATTATCAGGTAAAAAGTAGTTAGCATACTAAATAGGAGGAAAAATATGGAGATTTTGGTTTGTGTGAAACGGGTTCCCGATACCGCTGAGAACGAGATAGAGGTCAACCGTGACGGCAGCGATATCGAGCGCGACGACTTGGTGTACTCGGTCAACGAGTGGGACAATTATGCGGTGGAAGAGGCCATTCAGCTCCGCGACAAGGTGGGCGGCAGCGTCACCGTCATCACCGTGGGCGACGACGAATCCGAAGAGGTGCTTCGCCGGGAGATGGCCATGGGCGCCGATAACGGCTTGCTGCTTTGTGACGACGCCTTCGAAGGCTCTGACGGCAAAGGGATCGCCAGTCTGCTCAAGGCCGCTGTCGAAAAGGGAAAATACGATCTGATCCTCAGCGGTGCCCTGGCCGATGACGGGGCGGGCCAGGTGGGCGGTATGCTGGCCGCCATGCTGGACTACCCCTACGCCTCACTGGTGAATAAGATCGAGGTGGCCGACGGTAAGCTCAAGGTGGGCCGCGAGATCGAGGGCGGCAATCAGGAGATGAACGAAATCCAGCTGCCCTGCGTCCTGTCTATCCAGACCGGCATCAACGAGCCTCGCTACGTGGGCATCCGCGGCATCCGCAAGGTGGCTTCGGTGGAGATCCCCCAGCACGGCGCCACTGATCTGGGCGTTGATCCCACTGCCGTCGGTGCAGCCGGCGCCAAGGTGAAACGCGTGGACTACTTCGTGCCTGATATGGGTGAGGGTGCTGAAATGCTCGAAGGCAGCACCGAAGAGATCACTGCCAAGCTGATTGAACTCTTGAAAGCCAAAGGAGGGTTGAAATAATGGCTGATATCTATGCATACATTACGTACAAAGGCGGCGTAGCCGACGACTCGTCCTTGGAACTGATTGCCGCTGCCAAGAAACTCGACGCCGGCGCGGCCGTCACCGCCATTGTGACCGGTTCGGGCGCCGACCTTGACAAAGTGGCCGATGATATGGCGGCTTCCTATGCCAAGGTCCTCAAATTCAATCTTGATGCCCTGGCCTACCCCAACGCCGAAGTGGTTCGTAACCTGATGGTCAACGTGCTGCCTGCCGACGCCATCGTTCTGGTTTCCCATGACACTTTCGGCATGGATCTGGGCCCCGGCCTTTCCATCAAACTGGAGTCGACCTTCATCGCCGACGTGGTGGACATCGAAGGCGTGGACGGCGGCAGCCTGAAGGTGATTCGCCAGGAGTACAGCGGCATGGTCAGCACCCATGTAACCGGCGATATCTCGACCGGTGCGGTGATCAACATTCGTCCCGGCGCCTTTGCTCCCGATGAAAGCAAATCCGCGGGGGGCAGTGTTGAAGACAAATCCGCCGATGCCGGCGACCTGACCGCCCAGCGGACCTTCCTGGAAATCGTGGAAGCCGAAGTTGGGGATGTGGACATCACCAAGTCCGACGTGCTGGTCTCCGTGGGCCGCGGCATCGAGGACGAAGAGAACATCGAAATCGCCGAGGAGCTGGCCAAGGCCATGGGCGCCGTTGTCTCCTGCTCCCGGCCCATCGTGGACGCCAAGTGGCTGGAGAAATCCCGCCAGGTGGGCACCTCCGGCCAGACGGTCAAACCCAAGGTCTACATGGCCTGCGGCATCAGCGGCAGCTTTCAGCACCTGGGCGGCATCAAGGGATCGCCGTTCATCGTGGCCATCAACAAGAACGTCAAGGCCCCCATCTTCCAGGTGGCTGACGTGGGCATCGAAGTCGACATCCTTGAATTCCTGCCCGAACTGACCGACGCCATCAACGAATTGTAAATCGTCCACTGATAGTGTGTAAAAAGCCGGAGGATCCTTGCCGAGCAAAAAGGATTCCCCGGCTTTTCTTCATCGGGCATCCGGCCCGTGTTGCGGCGTTATCCTTGACATGTTGGGGCCTTTGACATAGATCATTCTTTTCCCGAATATCGGCACCGCAACCCTTAGGGCCAATAAGAGAGGACTGCAGGAAAGATCCATGAAGTGGCATCACGGACTGCCATCCGTTTCCTGGTTTACGATCTGGTTTTCCATGGCGTTGCTGTTTGGCGTTACGGCTGATGGATCGGCTATTGCCGAGCAAATGGAAAAGCAGATGGTTCATCTCTATTTCGCCGATGCGAATCGGCCATTTCTTATTGCCGAAGCGCGCGTGATGGTCAACCCCGGCGATCCGATGGCATTTGGCAGGCAGCTGGTGGTGGAACTGATAAACGGTTCCGCTCGTGGGAATCTGGCCACCATACCCACAGGGACGCAATTGAGATCCTTCTTTCTGCTTGATGATGGTACGGCGGTGGTTGATTTTTCCGCTCAACTCCGGGAAAATCACCCCGGGGGTTGCCGACTGGAGCAACTGACACTATTTTCTGTGGTCAATTCCCTGATCCTCAATGTTTCAGAAATTGACCGGGTGAAGATCCTCATAGACGGAGAGGAGACTCAGACGTTGACAGGCCATCTGCCGCTTGAATTTCCTTTAACTGCAGACATGCTGCTGACACGATGAAGAAAACAGACAAACTCAACAATATTCGGAATATCGGTATTATTGCCCACATCGATGCCGGAAAGACGACGGTCACCGAACGGGTGCTTTACTATACGGGCCGGTCTCACAAAATCGGCGAGGTCCACGACGGTGAAGCGGTGATGGACTGGATGGTCGACGAGCAGGAGCGGGGCATCACCATCACTTCCGCAGTCACTACCTGCCAGTGGAATGGCAGGGATATCCAGCTTATCGACACGCCGGGCCATGTGGATTTTACCATTGAGGTGGAGCGATCCCTGCGTGTACTGGATGGGGCCGTGGGGGTATTTTGCGCCGTGGGCGGTGTCGAACCCCAGTCGGAGACGGTCTGGCGTCAGGCCGACCGTTACAAGGTGCCCAAGATCGCCTTCATCAACAAACTGGACCGCATTGGCGCCAATTTTTTCGGCACCGTCCAGATGCTGCGCGAGCGACTCAAGGCCGACCCCCTGATTCTTCAGATTCCGATAGGCGCCGAAGACAGTTTCTCCGGCGTTGTCGATCTGATCCGCATGCAGCAGATCCGGTGGGACGACGACACACTTGGGGCCAGCTACAGTACCGGGGATATCGATTCGGATCTCAGGGAAGATGCGGAGATTTACCGGGAGCAGTTATTAGAGACCCTTGCCGAGGTAGACGACGGGATCATGGAAGCCTACCTGGCCGAAGCACCCATCGACACAAAGGTTATTCTGGCCGCCATCAGAAAAGCCACGGTCGCGTTGAGACTGGTGCCGGTGCTGTGCGGCAGTGCACTGAAAAACAAAGGGATACAACCCCTTTTAGACGCCATTGTCCAGTTCCTTCCCAGCCCGGCCGAAGTGCCGGCCATCAACGGCGTTCATCCGGAAACTGGCGAAGCCATCCTGTGTCATCCGGAGGAAAAGGCACCCCTGGCCGCGCTGATTTTCAAGGTTTCGATGGTGGAGGGGCGAAAGTTGTCATTTGTCCGCGTTTACAGCGGCAAACTCATCGCCGGTACCGATGTCTACAATCCCAGCCGAAACAAGAAGGAGAAGTTATCCCGCATTCTCATGATGCATGCCAACAAGCGGGAACGGGTGGACCTGGCGGGACCGGGGGCCATTGTGGGTGTCGTGGGGCTTAAAGATTCGTCCACCGGTGAGACCCTGTGCCAACAGGAGCATCCGGTACTGCTGGAAAAAATGGAGTTCTACGAGCCGGTGATTTCGGTGGCCGTGGAGCCAAAAACCCACAGCGACCAGGAAAAGCTCCAGCAGGTGCTGGAAAAATTCATGGCTGAAGATCCCACCCTGCGGGTCCAAGAGGATGAAGACACGGGGCAGACGATTCTTTCCGGCATGGGGGAACTTCATCTGGAAGTCATTACCAGCCGCATGCAGCGGGAATTCAACACCCAGGTCAATGTGGGCAAGCCCCAGGTGGTTTATCGGGAAACCATTGAATCCGTCGCCTCAGGAAGCGCGGTTTTCGACAAGGAAGTGGCCGGAAACCGCCATTATGGCGAAGTAACACTTCGACTGGAGCCCCTGCCCCGCGGAAAGGGGAACCGGTTTGTGTCCCGCCTGGTACCGGAGGAACTTTCGTCCATACTGGTGAAAGCGGTGGAAAAAGGGGTGATGGAATCATTGGAAAGCGGTATCCTCATGGGGTATCCAGTGGTGGATGTAAAAGCGGTGCTCACCGGGGCCACCACCCGGGAGTCCAACGGGACGGAACTGGCCTTTACCGTGGCCGCCTCCATGGCGGTGCGAGAGGCCCTTTCCCAAGGGATGTCCCTGAATTCCCGGGGCGGCAAAATCGAATCCATCGAACCCAAGCTGGGGGTCCAGACCATCAAGGCCACCGTCCCTCTGGCCAGGATGTTCGGCTATTCCACCAGCCTGCGGTCCGCCACCCAGGGCCGGGGAACCTTCTCCATGCAGTTCTCCCGGTTTGACCGGAACTGATCGGCGTACCCCCTGCCCGGGATTTGAACCGCGGCAGCGCCCAGTCCCCTGTGGCTGACCGATAGTCGGTGCCGGGAAACCAGGTGCCAGGGGCGGCATCACTTGGCGCCGGGCTTTTTCTCTTTTTCGGGATCCAGGGCCTTGAGTTGACGCTCCACCATTTGTTTCTGGGAATCGTCGATGGCCAATTTCAGGGCCCGGTTGAGGTGAAAACCGGCGTTTTTCATGTCTCCCTTCTGCCGGAAAAAGCGCCCGAGATTGTAGTGGGCGCCGAACATGTCCCCCAGCCGTCCACTGCTTTCCCCCAAATAATAGTAGGCCTGGGTAAAGTTCTGGTTGCTGCGCACCAGATTCTCGAAGGTATCTCTGGCATCCACCATCCGGCCCAGTTCCACCTGGGTCCGGCCCAGATACAGCTGGCCTTCGGGGTTTTTTTCGGAACTGCCGGCGGACAGCGCTTCCATGGCTTTTTCATACTGGCCGTCGTGGAAATAGATCCTGCCCAGATCCTGGAGCATATGGGTGGCCATGGCGTTGGCCTCGATGGCCTGTTTCATGTGCACGGCCGCTTCGTGCCATCTGTCCACCCGGGTCAATGCCAGCGCGTATCCGTAGTGGGCAAGGGGATCGTCCGGCGATGCCTCAAGGTCCAACTTGAAACGGTTCAGGGCCACCTTCTCATTGGTGTAGAGTGCCACCAGCCGGGTGTGCGCCAGGCCGAATCCGCCGACTTCCCCACGCTTTTGGACCGTTTCCGATCGATTCTGGTGCAGCCAGTTGTCGATGTAGATCATGCGCGCCTCGGACGCCGGGTGCGTGGTCAGGTAGGTGGGAATCTGTTCGGACCCGTACCACTGCTTGCTGCGGATTTTCTTCAACGATGTCAGCAGGCCTTCACCGGTGTAGCCGGCCTGAGTCAGGTACACCAGCCCCAGCTGATCCGCCTGCATTTCATCGCCGTAGCTGCACCGCCGGCGCCCAGCAGCACCCCGGCCACCATGCCGGCCAGCGTGGCCATGCCGATCTTCTTGGAACTTTCGATGCGGTCGGAGATGTGCCGGCAGACCACATGGGTGATTTCATGGCCGATAATGCCGGCCAGCTCTTCTTCGGATTCCAGGGCGGCGAACAGGCCGCTGTTGAAGAATATGTGGCCCGCCGGGGTGGCGAAGGCG
Source organism: Desulfosarcina sp. (assembly GCA_014237405.1). Taxonomy (GTDB): domain Bacteria; phylum Desulfobacterota; class Desulfobacteria; order Desulfobacterales; family Desulfosarcinaceae; genus Desulfosarcina. The sequence goes on from JABZFO010000034.1 coordinate 22,054, forward strand.
TTGTAGACATCTTCATGGAGCACATAAAAATGATACGCAAAGGGCTGGGGCGGGACGACAGCCAGAATCCGGTTGCCCACCCGGTTGACGTAATCAACGATAATCGGATCCTCGATGAGCGGGAACTGGGACCTGACCACCGCCATAAACTCTCTGGACAGTTCCTGTTCCTCCTGAATGGTGATGCAATTCCCTTCGGGAACCATGATCACTATGGTGGAAACGAGAAATGCGGCCATCGTGACAATTGCAAATATTTTATTTTTTATCGGCATGTTAATGATTGTTCCCTGTTTAACGGAAACGGCTGTTCCCATGGCGTTTTCATCTTAGAATGACACATTCTAATCCACTTTTCAAACAGCATGTTTTGTGTTAAAGCTGAGCGCCATGGCACAGATCATATGCATCGCCAACCAGAAAGGGGGCGTGGGAAAGACCACAACGGCAGTCAACCTGTCCGCGGCACTGGCCGTTTCCGAAAAACGGACACTGCTGGTGGACTGCGACCCCCAGGCCAATGCCACCACCGGTGTGGGGCTGGACAAATCCCGGCTGGTTAAAACCCTTTATCATGGGATGATCGGTGATACCGGGGCAGATGCAGTCATCGTCGACAGCCAGATTGAATCGCTCAAGATCATGCCCTCCCGGGTGGAACTGATCGGCTTCGATGTGGAGATGGTGGACCGACCCCATCGGGAGCATGCGTTACGGCGCCTGCTGGCCCCGGTGGCAGGAGATTTCGATTATGTCGTTATCGACTGCCCGCCGTCGTTGAGCCTGCTTACCGTAAACGCCATGACGGCTGCCGACACCCTGCTTATTCCCCTTCAGTGCGAGTTTTATGCCCTGGAGGGGCTCAGTCAGCTGGTTCAGACATTCCAGCGGATCAAGAGCGGATTGAACCCGGGACTTAAAATTGCCGGTATTCTGCTTACCATGTTCGACCGCCGCACCAATTTGAGCCGCCAGGTGGCCGAAGATGCGCAAAACCATTTCAAGAACTTGGTGTTCAAGACGACGATTCCCCGCAATGTCCGCCTGGGCGAGGCCCCCAGTTTCGGGCAGCCCATATTGCTATACGATGCCATGTCCTCTGGAGCCGTCAGCTACTTTTCCCTTGCCAAGGAGATCATGACCGCCAATCATACCGGCCACGCCTGACAGGCTTTCCGGTAACGCTGATTCGCCGGGACTGTTCATTTTGCCCCGGGCCAGCTATACACAATTCAGCGCTGCCGCTGACCGCCGAGGCGATCAGTTTAATCGGAAAAGAAACTGTGCCATTCTGGCGTAGTTTCATACAAGGACACCGCATGCCAGATAAAATAAAGGAAAGCAGGGTCGGTTCCGGCGCCAAAAAAAAACGGAAAGTGGCACTGGGCAGGGGGCTCGATGCGCTGATTCCGGATTTGGGTGCCATGGAAGGACTCACCGGGTCATCGTCACCACCGCGAAAAGAATATTTTTTATGTGAAATCGGAATGATTCGGCCGAATCGCTACCAGCCGCGACGTCGTTTTTCACCGGACGATCTGGAAGAACTGGCCGCGTCCATCCGCAGCCAGGGCATCATCCAGCCCCTGCTGGTGCGCACTGACGATGTGGGCTACGAGCTGGTGGCCGGTGAACGGCGCCTGCGGGCGGCAACCCTGGCTGGCCTGGACCGGGTGCCTGTGGTGGTAAAGGATGTCTCCGATGCCAAGATGCTGGAGATTTCCATTGTGGAGAACATCCAGCGGGAAAACCTCAACCCCATGGAGGAGGCCGAGGCCTACCACCGGCTGATCACCGACTTCGATCTGACCCAGGATCAGACTGCCGAGCGGGTGGGAAAGAGCCGCAGCGCCGTGGCCAACTTCCTGCGGCTGCGCCAGCTTCCCGATCCGATCAAGGCCAGCATCATGGAAGGCGCGTTGAGCATGGGTCACGCCCGGGCCCTGCTGGGGGCCGACACACCGGCCAAACAACAGGCAGCCTGGCGGGAGGTGGTGGCTAAAAAGCTGTCGGTGCGCGATACCGAAGCCTTGATTAAACGGATTAATGCGGAAAAAAAGCCGGCCCGCACCCCGGAATTGACCCCTGAGCAGCGCTATTTCAACAATGTTTCCGAAGATCTGTCCCGCCATTTCGGCACCCGGGTCCGGATTCAGCGCAAGGGCAAGAAGGGGCGGGTGAAAATCGATTTTTTCAGCGACGATGACCTGGACCGGCTGCTGGGGTTGCTCCGGACGAACTGATCATCCGGGAAAACAGTTGCGGCACCGTGTGCGCTCTCTCGGGCATTGAACCCACGCCTCGGCGTGGATTCGTTTTTACGGGGGCTGAATTTTAGAACGTATCCATGGCCATTCACATTATCATCGACGGCTACAACCTGATCCGCCAGTCCCCGGAACTGTCCGGGCTGGACCGGCAGGACCTGCAGCTGGGCCGTGATGCCCTGGTGGATGTCCTGGCGGCCTACAAAAAAATCAAACCGCATAAAATTAGCGTGGTCTTCGACGGCACTGCCGGGCCATCCCTTTACGGTTCCCGGGATCGCGTCAAGGGTATTGCCATCCGCTATTCGCAGGGTGGAGAGAGCGCCGATGACGTGATTCGGCGGATGGCGCGCCGGGAAAAGGCCCAAGCCCTCGTGGTCAGCAGCGACCGGGAAGTCATGACCGCTGCCGAGTCGGCCGGGGCTACGGTAATGGATTCAGCGGCCTTCGAGGATAAGATTGCCATGGCCCGATACCTGGCGGTAAAAGGTGGCGGGGAACCGGTCGAGTCCGTGGGGTGGGTGCCCACTACTCGAAAGAAGGGGCCCAGCCGGCGGCTACCCAAACGCAAACGTAAGGCACGGGCACGGGTGGAAAAACTATAGGCCCTTAAAGCCTATATGAATTCCGTTCGAGATCCACTGGGCATTGCGAATTAAGGAATTAAGGAATTGAGGAATTGTTATGGCTCAACCGCCTTCACGAAAAACGGTTTGCGTCATCGACGGTCAGGGCGGCGGCATCGGCAGCACCATTATCAAGAAAATTAAAGCGCACTTCGGTGAGTCCGTGGAGATCATCGCCTTGGGGACCAACGCCATCGCCACCGCCCAGATGCTTAAGGCCAGGGCCAACCGGGGTGCATCGGGGGAGAACGCCATTATGCGGACGGTTGCCCGGGCGGATGTGGTGGTAGGTACCCTGAGCATCATGCTGGCCCATGCCATGATGGGTGAGGTGACCCCGAAAATGGCCGAAGCCGTGTCCGGCTGTGCGGCCACCAAACTTATTCTGCCCATATCCCATGAAAATGTCGATGTCATCGGCGTGTCGGACGACCCGCTGCCCCATCTGGTGGAAACCCTGGTGATTGATCACCTGAAACCGTTAATATGCTAAGTGGCCCTATTTACGAACAGGACCACTAACCGGAAAGGACGACGAACATGTGTGAAGCCAATGCCTACCTGCTCACCGATGGGGGCGAAACGCTGGTCATGGAATCGGTGGACGATGTCTCTCCGGAAGGGGATGGCCTGAAGCTAGTCAATATTTTCGGTGAGCAGAAATTCCTCCGGGCCGCCATTCATTCTCTCTCTCTGGTGGAGCATAAGGTGTTTCTCAAGGAACTGAACCACTGAAACTGACGCCGGCACCATAGATGAAGATCGAGATCGCCAAGACCGCCGGTTTCTGCATGGGGGTGAGACGGGCCGTGGAAATGGCCCTGGATGCCCCGGGCAAACACGCCGAACCCATTTACACCTATGGCCCCCTGATCCACAATCCTCAGGTGCTCTCCCTGTTTGAGGAAAAGGGTATCACTGTACTGAAAGAGATTCCGGAACAGGGGACCGGCACTGTTCTGGTGAGGGCCCACGGGGTGCCCCCCGAGGACAAGCAGCGGCTCAAGGACGCGGGGTTTCAGGTGGTGGACGCCACCTGTCCGCGTGTGATCCGGGTACAGACCATCATCCGGGTTCATGCCCGTAAAGGTTTTGCCACCATCATCATCGGAGATCGGGACCACCCTGAAGTGGTAGGGCTGGTGGGGTATGCCGGTCCTTGGGGTTCCGTGGTCAGCACCATGGCGGAACTCGACGTCCTGCCTGCCTTCGATCAAGCCATCATCGTGGCCCAGACCACCCAGAACATCCGGTTTTACGACCAGGTGAAGGCCTGGGCTGGCGAGAAGTTCCCCCATTACAAGACCTTTGATACCATCTGTGATTCGACGGAAAAGCGGCAGGCAGAGGTCAAACAGCTGGCCGAACGCGTGGATGCCATCATCGTTGTGGGGGGAAAGGAGAGCGGCAATACCCGACGGCTGGCAGAGATTGCCGCGGAGACCGGCAAACCGGCCTTTCACGTGGAGACCGAGGAAGAATTGAACGCCTGCTGTCTGGACAGCGTTGGCCAGGTGGGCATCAGCGCCGGGGCGTCTACCCCCAACTGGATCATTAAACGGGTCTACCGGGAACTGGAGAAGCTGCCGGCCAGGAAGCGGACTGGTGCCGTCAAAACCCTTTACGGCGCTATTGAGACCTTGCTGCTAACCAATATATACGTGGCCGTGGGTGCCGGATGCCTCTGCTTTGCCTGCACCCGGCTGTTGGGTATGACGCCTGCCGTTGCCCCGGTGGCCGTGGCTATGCTTTACGTGCTTTCCATGCACCTGCTCAACCACCTCACCGGCACGGCCGAAGATGAATACAACGATCCGGAACGGGCCCGGTTTTATGAGGGGCACCGGCTCCTGTTGTCGGTCATGGCCATTGCCGCCGGCGGCCTGGGCATCCTGTCCGCATCGGCCATGGGGGCCGCCGCCTTTGCTATCCTACTGGTCATGAGTCTGCTGGGCCTCTCCTACAACCTTTATTTGATACCCAGCAGCTTCGGGTTCAAGTTTCGGCGGATCAAGGATATTCCCGGTTCAAAAACGTTTCTCATCGCCGCGGCCTGGGGGGTGGTGGCGGCGCTGCTGCCCGGCATCACTGTTAAGGGAGCCCTGACTCCCGCCACCTGGGTGGTGTTCGTCTGGGCCACGGTCCTGGTCTTTTCCCGGACCGCGTTTTTCGATCTGCTGGACATTCAGGGGGACCGCATCATGGGCAAAGAGACACTGCCCATCCTTTTGGGGGACCGAAAAACCTTTGGCCTTTTAAAAGGCATGTTGGTCGGCTGCATGGTCCTGTCTGCTGCTGTCGCAGCCGTCGGTCTGGTTTCAGGACTTGGTTTTTTCCTGACCCTTTGTCCGGCGGCCATGCTGATTTTAATCAAAGGCTATAAAAAGGGGCGAATGCTGCCCGGCATGCGGCTGGAGTTTTTAGTGGAGAGCCTGTTTTTGCTGTCAGGCATCATCACGCTGTTGTGGGTGGCAGTAAAATAGTGACATCCCTAAATGGCATCTTTTGGCCCAAGCCGGCGTTCTCGCGATTTTGAAATCCTTGACGTAGCGCTGCTACGCCTGCGGTTTCAACATTGCTGCGGCCTTGGTCTGGACCACAATCTACCATTTATGGACGGACACGAAAGAGTTCGATGGGAAAAATATAGGAATGAAAACCGCTAACCCCGAACTGAAACTCGCCGGTGAATTTGTCCGGGACACCGGCTGTAATCTTTTCCTTACCGGTAAAGCCGGAACGGGCAAGACGACCTTTCTCCGCACCTTAAAAAAAAACAGCCACAAGCGGTTGGTTGTCACGGCGCCTACAGGTGTTGCCGCCATCAACGCAGGTGGCGTTACGCTGCATTCGTTTTTCCAGCTTCCCTTCGGGCCGTTTGTACCGGGCAGTGAAACTGCGCGTCACCAGTATCGGTTCAGCAGGGAAAAGGTCGGCATCATCAAGAGCCTCGACCTCCTGGTGATCGATGAGATAAGTATGGTGCGGGCCGATCTGCTGGATGGTGTGGATGGCGTTCTGCGCCGCTACCGCCGCAACAATCTGCCGTTCGGCGGTGTGCAGTTGCTGATGATCGGCGATCTCTTCCAGCTGCCGCCGGTGGTAAAGGAAGAAGATTGGCGGCTTCTTAACCAGTACTATGCGTCACCCTATTTTTTCAGCAGCACCGCCCTGCGCAAATCCGAAATGGTGACCATTGAACTGCAGCATATTTATCGCCAGGCGGACAGCCATTTCATTAACCTCCTCAACCGTGTCCGCAGCAACAGGCTTGATCCGTCCGCGCTGCAGGAACTCAATACCCGCCATATCGCTGATTTTGTCCCCGCCGGCAGCGACGGTTATATAACGCTTGGCACCCATAACCGGATCGCCGACACCATCAATTCTTCCAGACTCAGGGCGCTGCCGCAAAAGATCCACACGTTCGAAGCCGAAATTGAAGGCGATTTTCCCGACCACACCTACCCGACCGCCGCCACCCTTGATCTGAAGACGGGGGCACAGGTGATGTTCGTTCGCAATGACCTCTCCCCTGAAAAACGCTATTTCAATGGAAAAATCGGTACAATCACGCGTATCACCGGCAAGGATATCCGCATAACGTGCCCTGACGATTCAGAGGAGATCGTGGTCGAACCGGCAACCTGGGAGAACATCGAATATACGCTAGACCGGGAAACGCTAGAAATTAATGAAAAAAAGATCGGCACTTTCATACAATACCCCCTTAGACTCGCTTGGGCCATCACCATCCACAAGAGCCAGGGGCTCACCTTTGACAGGGCAATCATCGACGCCCAAGCCGCCTTTGCCCATGGACAGGTCTACGTGGCACTGAGCCGTTGTCGGACGTTTGAAGGCATGGTGCTCTCCACCCCGCTCTCGCTAAAGGCGATCAAAACCGATCCCGCTGTACTTGGTTTCAGCGAGGAGACGAAGCAAAACGTCCCTTCAGCGGATCAACTTGGAGCGGCAAAAATTTGCTACCAGCAGCAGATGCTGCTGGAGTGTTTCGATTTTCAGCGGTTACGCTCCCTTTTGCACCGCATGGTATCATTGCTGCTTGAAAACTCCGGGTTGATCCGTGTATCCGGCGGTGACGATATCCGCGAACTGCAGAAAAAGACTGAGAACGAGATCTGTACCGTCGGCGATAACTTCCTCCGGCAGTTACGGGGTCTCTTCTCAGCGTCCACGTTACCGGCGGCCGATACCATTGTGGTAGAGCGGATTACCAAGGCATCGGCCTATTTTCAGGAAAAAATTGGATCGGGTATTGGCAAACACATTCCTCATCTGCAAATCGATACGGACAACAAGGAGCTTCGCAAAAAGGTAAGTAGTGCCCTCAAACGCCTGCAGGAAGAGACCGCGGTCAAACTGGCCGCAGTGCAATGCTGTGAGCAAGGCTTTTCGCCGTCACGATACTTCCGGGCCGTTTCGGCTGCTGCCATCAACAGCGGGAAGAAAAAGGAGAAAACCAAGGCGGCAACCTATTGCGAAGCCGATATCGCCCAACCCGAGAAGCAAAAAGCATCCCGAATCAACACCAAACAGATCAGTCTCGATTTGTTTGAGAAGGGGCTGAGCCTTGCGCAAATTGCCGAGGAGCGAGGATTAGTGCTTTCCACCATCGAGGGGCATATGGCCCATTTCGTGGAGACGGGCAAAGTGGCTATAAACTCACTGGTCTCACCCGAGAAACGGCAAACCATAGAACAGGAACTTTCGCGATTGCAGGGTAAATCGTTTGGTGAAATAAAGCAGGCTTTGGGCGCCGATGTCTCCTATGGTGAAATCAAGCTTGTTCAGGCACACCTTAAGGGGCGCGGCAAGAAATAATTGCGCAAGATGTTTTTGCTGGGTTCTTATCTTCTAAATGGTTGTTTTTGGAGTCAAAAAAGTGCGTTTAAGCTCTCTAATAGCTCTCAGTTTAGTATTTTTGTCATAATATATCAGACGGTTAATTTGGTCCCCCTTGTGACCCTTCATCCTCATCCGAACCTTCCACCACCGGTTCTTTCATGACCAGGCCGATGGCTTCGCGGGCCGTGGCAGCGGCTTCGGGAAACACATCCACCAGGTTGGCGGCGTGGCGCAGGTTGTCGGCGGTGCGCATCATCAGCATGGCCAGGTTGCCTTCGGCCATACCGTATTCTTTGGCGATATTTTCCCACGGATACCCCGAGGCCCAGGCGTGGGTCATGGCGGCGGGCCGCAGGTAGAGCTGGCGTACCTCGAAGCCCCGGGATTTCATGTGGCGGGCGAATCCGGTCAATTTTTTCTGGATACGGGTGACCGTTTTCTTCAGCCGATTGGGCACCAAGCGGCCCTCCATGCGGTCATCGGTTTCTCTTTCGTTGACGAAGCAGGCGAACACCCCGGCCATCTGGGCCGCATCTCCGTTGGGCAACAGACCCTGGCGCAGGCATTCGGCCACGATCAGGGGCTGGTCCACCCGCAATTGTGACGCCCACACACCATCAACGGTGAGCCGGTCCTCGCCGTTCACAAATCCCGTCTCCTTGAGAAAATCCAGGTGCCGCAGAAAATCCTCCCACAGGACCTCGTGAATATCGGCCATGCGGCTTTTCCGGCGGCTGTCCTCGGCCTTGGCGATGAGGAGCCAGGTGGCGAAGGATCGCTTGAGCAGCTCCTCAACCTGGGCCGGGGTATGGGAGAGCAGCAGGTTGAGGACCATGGAAAAGTTGATGCGGATGCGGCTGACCACCTTTCCCGGCCGGGACGAGAGCATTCGGGCCACCAGGCGCAGGTCCATGTAGCGGCCGGGAACAGCCAGGCCAAAGCCGATCTTGTCCATGCCCCGGCGGCCGGCCCGGCCGGTCATCTGGTGAAGCTGGGTGGCGTCCAGGGGGATGAATTCAGTGCCGTTGAACCGGTCCGAGTTGAAAAACACCACTGTCCGGGCAGGAAAGTTGACGCCGGCGGCGACGGTGGAGGTGGCGAAGACGGCGGTCAACAGGCCTTCGCTCATCAGGTTCTCGACCACCAGCTTCCAGCCGGGAAGATGACCGCTGTGGTGGGCGCCTACGCCGGCCTGCTCCAGATGAATGCGCTGGCGGTGCCGGGCCAGGTGCGGCGAGCTGTCGGTGAGCGTTCGAACCCGTTCAGAAATGCGGGCCTTTTTTTCGTCGCTCAGGGATACGGCCCCATGGCACAGGCTCAGGGCGGCATCGCAGTCGCTGCGGGATTTTAAAAAGAAGATGGCCGGCAGCAGGTCATAGGCCTTGAGCACCCTGAGAATGTCGCCAAACGGGGGAAGGCCCCGGCGTCGGGGCGGCTCCGGCTGCTTCTTGCCACCGATGAGACGTTCAACCTTTTTGTGAAGCGCTTTGGCTCCCCGTCCAACCTTTACCGTCAGGGGCAAGAGGGTGCCCGATGGATGCAACACCATGGGATAAAGCGGCACGGGTCGACGGGTTTCGGCCACCACCCGGCAGGGACGGCCGCGAATGGCAGTCAGCCAATCTGCGATTGCGCCGGCGTTGCCCACCGTTGCCGACAGCATGAGCATGGGGATACGTGGGGGCAGGTAAATCATGGTCTCTTCCCACACCACGCCGCGCTCCTCATCTCCCAAAAAATGGGCCTCGTCCAGCACCACGAGGTCGGTTTTCAGCGAGATACCCTGGTGCATGGCGTCATAAAGCTGGTTTCTCAGGATTTCGGTGGTGCCGACGATGATGGGTGCATCGGGGCTCTCTTTGCGATCCCCGGTGAGGATGCCCACATTCTCAGGGCCGAAGATCTCTGAAAACTCGATGAGTTTGGCGTTGGTGAGGGCTTTGAGCGGGGAGGCGTACCACACCCGCCCGCCCTGTTCAAATATGCGCCTGATGGTCTGGATGGCGATCCAGGTCTTGCCGGCGCCGGTAGGGGCTGTCACCAGGCAGTCCGACGCCGCCATGACGGCCACGGCCTCGGTCTGGAAGCGGTCCGGGGTGAAGGGTGTTTGTTTTGGAATACCGATGCCGGAAAAGACGGCTTTGAGCTGGGGGTCGGCGCCGGGGGAGATCTGCACGCGGCGGTCCGATCGTTTGCCCGGTGGCTTTCGTCGTGACGGATATCGACGGCGCCCCTGGGGGGCGCCCTTGGCGGGTCTGTTCATCGGGCTGCGCTACAGTTTGTCGATGATGCCGGCCACTACCTGCTTGGCCGTGGTTGCAGTTTCATAGGGAGCGACGCCGGAAAGATCGGCTTCAATGAGCGTGTCGTCGTAGGGCATAAATCCCAGAAATTCAAAGTCGGGCAAGTGGGTCCGTAAAAATTCTTCGTCCTTGGGGCTGCGAATCTTGTTGCCCACCACGGCAATGTGATTCAGCCAAATTTCGGCGGCCAGACGTCTGATGTGCTTGGCCGTGTCGATGCTGCGGCGGCCCGGTTCCACCACCACGATAAGCTTATCCACGGCCTGGGCCGTGGCCCGTCCCAGGTGTTCGATGCCGGCCTCCATGTCCATGATCACCACCTCGTCACGGCCCAGCACCACGTGGGTCACCAGGGCCTTGAGCAGGGTGGATTCCGGGCACAGGCAGCCGGAACCGCCTTTTTTCACACTGCCCAGGCGCATTAGCTTGATGTTGTCCAGCTTGACGGACAGGGTGTCGGGAATGTCGTCCACCTTGGGGTTGAGTTTGAAAAATCCGCCGATGGTGCCGGGCTGGGCGCCGGTGCGCTCGAAGATCAGCTCTTTCATCTCGGCGATAGGGGTAACCTTGTCCGCATCGGTAATGCCCAGGGCCGCCGCCAGGTTGGCGTCCGGGTCCGCATCGATGGCCAGGACCTTTTTACCCTGGTCGCTCAACGTCCGCGCCAAAAGAGAAGAGAATGTCGTTTTGCCCACGCCGCCTTTGCCGCTGACTGCCAGTTTCATAGTCTGTCCTTTCCCGCACCCGCAATTTTATGATCGGTTATTCAACAATGCTGTTAATATAAGACAGGTTGCAAGATCAGCAAGGGGCGGCCGTGTCAGGGGAAAACCGATCGCGGCTGGAAGCCGCTCCTATCAATTTTCCAATTCGGAATCTCTATTTTCTGGTCCCTGATTTCGTTCTATCGTCTTGACCGGTTTCGGTATTGAAGATATATGCTCTTGGATATTCTGACGGATCCACATTCCGGCAGCCTGATACCATCGACCTGAAGCGATGTCTCCATTTCACGGAGAGGACGGATATGATCTCAACGAAAACCATGCGACTGTTTATCCTCCTGCTGGCAGCCACCATTGCCCTGCCGGTGTCGGGCCTTTCCCAAGACAAATCAGGGGCGGCAAACAGGCGGCCCCCCTCGCCGGTGACCGTCGTGCCGGTGGTGGAACAGAGCATCGCCCGGCAGGTGACATTGGTGGGCAGTGTGGAGGCCGTGGCTACCAGCATGGTGGCAGCCGAGGTGGGCGGCGTGGTAGAGGCGTTCCCGGCCAAGGAGGGACGGCGGGCTAAAAAGGGCGACCTGCTGGTGCGCTTGAAAAAACGGGTGCTGGAGTTGGAACTCAAGGGGCGGGTGGCTGAGCGGGAGCGGATCAAGGCCAACCTGGAAAATGCGCAGAAGGAACTTGAACGGGTGGGGCGTCTCCGGGAGAACAACAGCATTCCCCAGCGCACCTACGACGACGCCCTGTATTCGCACCGCGCCCTGTCCCAGGCCCTGCTGGTGGCCGAATCCCAGATCGAGACCCTGACCTACCGCATCTGGTGGACATCTCCCGGATCCGGGTGGCTGTGGATGTTCCCGAACGCTATGCGGTGCAGCTGCTCCCCGATGCGCGGGTGCAGGTGGCGGTCACCAGCCTGGCCGACGATATGCGGGAAGGGAAGATCGATGTCATCCTGCCTAAAGGGGACGCCATTACCCGGACCTTCCCGGTGCGGGTACTCCTGGACAACCCCGGGTTCGCCATCAGGGCCGGTATGGAGGCGGTGGCCACTTTCGATCTTTCCAAGCGTTTTACCGCCCTTATGGTGCCCAAGGATGCGGTGGTGACAGCCGGTGACCGATCCCTGGTCTACCGGGTGAAAGATGCCAAGGCGTTTCCCGTTCCGGTCAACGTGGAAGGGTATCAGGGGGCCCTGGCCGCCGTCACCGGGGACCTGAAGATCGGAGACATGGTAGTGATCCGGGGTAACGAGCGGCTCATGCCGGGCCAGGACGTGGCGCTTACTGAGGACTGAGGACTGAGGACAGAGGACTGAGGATATAGGACTGAGGACAGAGGACTGAGGACAGAAGACAGAGGACAGCGCCGCCGCCAGCAGTTTGCCGGTTTAATCGGAAATGAAACCATATGCCAGGAACGCTGGGCTGTGGTCTTGATTAAAAGATTGAACATCGAACATCGAACGTTGAACATCGAATGATGAGGTCGCTACGCTCCACCGATTGATGAAATGGATAGAATACCTTATTCGACGTTGGATGTTCGATGTTGGGCGTTCAGCTATTTAATTACGGGTATTGAAGTTTCATACAAGCGCCGCCGCCGGCCTTAGACCGGTTTAATCGATAATGAAGTTTCATAAGTCTGAGGACTGAAATCCGACCTCAGACTTCCGTCCTCCGACATCGGGCATCAGGCATCGGGCATCAGGCATCCGAATATGAAGCTTGTCGACATATCCATAAAAAAGCCGGTAACGGTTACCGTCGGCGCGATCCTGTTGCTGCTCTTCGGTTTCCTTGCCCTGCTGCGGATTCCCATTCAGCTGACGCCCAACGTGGACCTGCCGGAAGTCTCCATCCAGACCACCTGGACGGGGGCCAGCCCGGAAGAGGTGGAACGGGAGGTCACCGACGTCCAGGAAAAGGAGCTGAAAAGCTTAAACGGCCTCACCGAGATCAAAAGCGAAAGCCAGGACGGCCTCAGCTACATCAGCCTGGAGTTCGAGATCGGCACGGATATCGACGAAGCCCTGCTGCGGGTCTCCAATAAGATGGAGCAGGTCAAAAGCTATCCGGACAACGTCGACCGTCCCATCATCAAGTCCGGCGGCCGTTTCGAAAAGGCCATCGCCTGGATGGTGCTCATGGCCGAAGACGGCTATCGGGACAATCTGGAAGAGGAGTACGATTTCCTCGACGAAGATGTTCAGCCCTGGCTGGAGCGGCTTTCCGGAATCTCTTCGGTCAACATCCACGGCGGTAAAAAGCGGGAACTGCAGGTGGTGGTGGATGTGGAAGCCATGGCTGCCCGGGGGATCACGGTGCCGGATCTGATCCGCGCCCTGGGGGTAGAGAACAAGACCATCAGCGCCGGCGATTTTGACGAGGGCAAACGCCGGTATATCGTCCGTACCGCGGGTGAGTATCAGAGCCCCGAAGACGTGGCCAATGTGATCATCCGGCGGGTGGAAGGCATCCCCGTGGCGGTGAAAGACGTGGCCGCGGTGCGTCTTGGCCATGAAACGCCCTCTGTGGTGGTGCGCCATGACGGGGTGCCCACCATCGTCATGAGTGCCGTCCGGGAGCCGGGCACCAACGTACTGCTGGTCATGGGCCGCCTGAAGACCGCCCTGGCCGAGCTCAACGCCGGCATCCTCAAAGACCGGCACCTCTCCATCGAACAGGTCTACGATGAGACCACCTACATTTACGACGCCATCAACCTGGTAAAGAAAAACCTGATGGTGGGATCGATCCTGGCAGTTATTGTGCTGTTTACGTTTTTGCGCAACATCGCCGGTACGGTGGTGGTCTCCGCCGCCATTCCCGTCAGCGTGGTGGGCACCTTTCTCTTCATGACCCTGGCCGGCCGCAACATCAACGTGGTGAGCCTGGCGGGCCTGAGCTTTTCCGTGGGCATGGTGGTGGACAACTCCATCGTGGTGTTCGAGAATATTTTCCGCCACCGGGAGATGGGCAAAGGCCGCATCCAGGCCGCCTACGAGGGCACCACCGAGGTGTGGGGGGCGGTGCTGGCCAGCACCCTGACCACCGTCGCGGTGTTTCTGCCCATCGTATTCGTGGAGGAAGAGGCCGGCCAGCTGTTCCGGGACATCGCCATCGCCATCTCCAGCGCCGTGGCCCTGAGCCTGCTGATTTCCATCACCGGCATCCCCACCCTGTGCGCCCTCATCCTGGGCCGGGTGGAGAAAAAAGCCCCGGAAAAGCGCAACCGCATGTTCTCGGTCACCCGGGTGGCCGGCCGGTTTGTCTCGGCCCTGACCGGGTTCGTGGACTGGATGTGCGGTCGGGTGTGGTCACGCATCGTTGTCGCCGTCTCCCTGGTGGCCCTGGCCGTGGTGCTGATCGTCAACCTGATTCCCAGGACCGAATATCTACCAGCGGGCAACCGGGAGCTGCTCTTCGGCATCCTCATCCCGCCACCGGGTTACAATACCGATGAATTCGCCGCCATCGCCCGGACCGTGGAGGCGGATATCCTGCCCCTGGTGAGTCGAAACGGAACGAGCGAAACGGCCGAGAAGTTGAACCTGCCCACGGTGAAAAACTTCTTCTATGTGGCCTTTCGCCAGCAGATCTTCATGGGTGTGGTCTCCCGGGAAGCCGAGCGCACGGCCGAACTGATTCCCTACGCCTACCGGACCCTGGGGAAAGTTCCCGGCATGATACCCATCGTCTACCAGGCCGGGCTGTTCACCCGGGGGCTGGGCAGTGGCCGGTCCATCGACGTGGACATCAAAGGCCCGGACCTGCCGCGCCTCATTGCCCTGGGCCGGCAGATGTACGGTATGGCGGCGGCCGCCCTGCCCGGCGCGCAGATCCGCCCCATTCCGGGGTTGGACCTGGGCAACCCGGAACTGCGAATTACGCCCAACCGGGACCGGCTTACCCGGCTGGGCATCAGCACCACCGACCTGGGAACTACCGTAGATGCCCTGGTGGGGGGCGCCAAGGCGGGTACCTATCGCCTGCATGGTGACGAGATCGATCTGGTGGTCAAGAGCCGTGAGGGCCGACTGGAGCGTATCCAGGACGTGGAAGCTTTTCCCGTTGCTTCACCATTCGGCGGCAAGGTACTGCTGGGCTCGGTGGCCGATATCCAGCTGACGGAGGGCCCCACGCAGATCAACCACATCGACACCCAGCGGGCCATCACTATCCAGGTGAACCCCCCGGCCGACATCTCCCTGGAGGCGGCCATGGAGACCATCGCCCAGCAGGTGATCGCCCCCATCAAGGCTCAGGCGCAGCTGGGCAGCCTTTACCGGATCGATCTGGGCGGTACGGCGGATCAGCTCACCCGCACCCGTGATGCCCTGATCTGGAACTTGATCCTGGCCGTGGCCATCTGCTACCTGCTCATGAGCGCCCTGTTCGAGAACTTTCTTTACCCCATGATCATCCTGTTCAGTGTGCCTCTGGCCTCCGCCGGCGGGTTCCTGGGAATTTTCCTGGTGAACCGTTTCGTGGCGCCCCAGCCGCTGGATATTCTCACCATGATGGGCTTTGTCATCCTGGTGGGTGTCGTTGTCAACAACGCCATCCTTATCGTCCACCAGAGCCTCAACAACATCCGGGAGCAGGTCATGGCGCCGCGTCAGGCTATTACCGAAGCGGTGCGTTCGCGCATTCGGCCCATCTACATGAGCAGCATCACCACGGTGTTCGGTATGCTGCCCCTGGTGCTTTTTCCCGGTGCCGGCTCCGAGTTCTACCGGGGGTTGGGCGGCGTGGTGGTGGGCGGCCTGTTGATCTCCACCGTGTTTACCATTTTTCTTATCCCCGCCATTCTCAGCCTGACCATGGACACGGTGGCGGCGATGAAGCGAATGTTCAAGAAAACGGAAACCCAATAAATGACGGTTTCGTAAAAAGTCCGATATCTGCGTTACGCTTCATCCCTCGTCACTGCGGAGTACAGTAAGTACGCTGCCTACGGCACCCGCGATAGCGGTATTCTCGGGATTTGCAAGCCTTGATCTCGAACTTTTTACGAAACCGTCTAAAACGAAATTTTTTGCGAGTATAGCTTAAATGAATACGTCCGATAAATTTCAGCCGGCCATTCTTGCCCCGGCGGGAAACCGTGCCGCTTTTCTGGCGGCCCTGGCTGCCGGCGCCGATGCCGTCTACTGCGGCCTCAAATCCATGTCGGCGCGCATGGAGGCCAAGAATTTTTCCATCGAGGAACTGGCCCAGCTGGTCCGGCTGGCCCACGATCGGAAGGTGAAGGTCTACGTCACCGTCAACGCCCTGCTCAAGCCTGACGAATTGGATCGGGCCGGCCAGCTGATTGACAGCCTTGGGCGCTATGTCAAACCCGATGCCCTGATCGTCCAGGACCTGGGCGTCGTCGCCCTTGCCCGCCAGGTGGGGTTCGATGGCGAAATTCATCTCTCCACCCTGGCCAACGTCAGCTTCCCCAAGGCCCTGGGGTTTATTGCCCGAACACTTTCGGTGAACCGGGTGGTGGTCCCCAGAGAGCTTTCCATCGATGAGATCAAGGCCATGGCCGACGCCTGCCCCAAAGCCATGGGACTGGAGGCCTTCATTCACGGAGCCCTTTGCTACGGGGTGTCCGGCCGTTGCTACTGGAGCAGTTATATGGGGGGCAAAAGCGGGTTGCGGGGGCGCTGCGTTCAACCCTGCCGCCGGCATTACCGCCAGGAGGGGCAGATCGCTCGTGCCTTCTCCTGCCAGGATTTCTCCGTGGATGTGCTGGTCAAGATTCTGGGGCAGGTGAAAAAAGTGCTGGCCTGGAAGATCGAGGGCCGAAAAAAGGGGCCGCATTATGTCTATTACACCGTGTCCGCCTACAAGATGCTGCGGGATCAGGGAAAGGACACACGGGCCAAACGTGACGCCCTGGACCTGTTAGCCCAGAGCCTGGGGCGGGAGGCCACCCACTACCAGTTTTTGCCCCAGCGGCCGCAAAAACCCATCGATACCCGGCGGCAGACCGCGTCGGGCCTGTTCATGGGAAAGGTGCAGGGGCCGGCGAAGAACCCCTGGGTGGTGGTCCGCCAGCCCCTGCTGCCCGGAGATGTGCTGCGGGTGGGCTACGAGGATGAGCCTGGCCACGCCATCTGCCGGGTGACCCGCCATGTGCCTAAAAAGGGGCGCTACCCGCTGAACCTGGGAGGAAGAAAAGCTCCCACGCCCGGTGCGCCGGTATTTCTCACCGACCGCCGGGAGAAGGCCCTGGAGAAGATGATCGCCGAGGTGGAGGCAACGGCCACCCCGCCGGAACCGATCGGCGTCTCCCGGTTCAAGGCAGTTCTACCACGGCCTTTGGAAAAAACCCGTCGATCCGTGGAGGTGCGGGTGAGTCGAACGTCGGTGCGGTCCTCCGGCCGGGGTTCCAGCGGAATCTGGCTCTCGGAAACGGCCGCGGCGAACATCGGCAAATCGGCTGCCGGCAACCTGTGGATCTGGCTGCCGCCGGTGGTCTGGCCGGATGATGAAGCACGGGTGGCTGGCTTGCTGCGGCAGAGCCTTGAAAAAGGGGCTCGCCAGTTCGTGCTCAACGCCCCCTGGCAGATGGCCCTGTTCAACCGCCCCGAGGGACTGAACCTGTGGGCCGGACCTTTTTGCAATGCAGCCAATGCCCTCTGCCTGGAGACTTTCAAGACCCTGGGGTTTGCCGGGGCCTTTGTGAGTCCGGAACTGGGTGAGACGGACATCCTTTCCCTGTGCCGCCAGAGCCCGCTGCCGCTGGGGATCGTGCTCTCCGGCCACTGGCCCCTGTGCACCTCCCGAACCCTGGCCGACGACATGAAGCTGCGCGTGCCCTTCGACAGCCCCCGGGGCGAGCAGGCCTGGGCGGACCAGCATGGTCCGGACTACTGGATTTTCCCCAACTGGAAACTTGACATCACTGAAAACCGCACGATCCTCCAGCGGGCCGGTATCCGGATGTTCGCCCACCTGGACGAGCCGGTGCCGCCCGCTGTGACCATTAAAAAGCGTCCGGGTCTGTGGAACTGGAAGATCGGTCTGAAGTAAGGACAGAAGACAGAAGGCTGAGAGCAGAATTTCGAATTTTTTTTGAAGTCACTCAAAGTTTGACTATAGCAGCTATACGCCGGCTATGACCTCATCACAGCGACCACAACATATAGAGGTGTGACTTGTCTTCAAATTATTTATAACGTATTTTAATGATTTCATATTATTAACCCCAATTGATTCTACTGCCTTGCCACATAACCAACAAACCCAGCAGTTAGCGCGATTTGCCTTGTTAACAGGTCTCATCTTTTCCTTACATTTTCAAGTAATCCATCAAGCCGAACAAAGAACTCATTTCGTATCTTTTCAATGTGCAGCGCTTCCTTGTAATCAAGCATTGTCCTATCTTTAGTCTTAAATCTGTCTGGTTCCACCTGTAACGCATAAGAGTTGACTTGTCTTTTCCAGAACCACTCTGCACAACAGAATTGGATGTTTTTTTGATCGATAGCTGTGATTTCTTTCAGAGTCTCAATCAGTCCTCTTCCGGAAGCACTGTTTTCGATGCAGAAAGCAATGTAGGCGATCCTGTACTCTACTTTGTCAATGGTATTTGTAATTGGCAAGGGCTCCAGGTTATGAGAATCGTTCTGTCCGTAATAGATAAAATGGCCATAGCAGCTCTGGAGTGTGAAACAATGAGGCAGGTTGTTAAAAGCGTTGATCAGCTCGATTATGGGTACATCAATCATATCATCGCTTAGATCGGCTAAAATTTTCTGCCTTTGCGCTTGATAATGCGGATTTTCCACCAATTCTTTTGTCTCTGTATAGGTTTCCAACAGTGCTATCCCTGGCTATTTGACAATGGGAAGGATCTTCCGAAATTCATCGGTGTTTGCACGGCACGCCCACTGAAAGATGACAATCTCAGTTGAGCTGACAACTGCACCTGCCTGACGCAACAGATCTATGGCGATATCGCGGTTTTCGTCCAAACGGGATGCCACAGCATCGGCCACCAAGTGTACCTGAAAGCCTGACTTGATAAGATCCAGACACGTCTGTAGGACACATACGTGGGTTTCCATCCCGGCCACTACGATCTTACTGCGATTGAAAGAATGGACAGTAGAAAGGAAGCCGTCCTCCATGCAGGCACTAAAATGCTCCTTTTGGAATACCATGGGAGATTGGATTTCTTGGAGCAGTTCGGGGAGCGTTTCACCGAGTCCCTTTTTGTACTGCTCTGTCAATAAAATCTGGACTTCAAGGACATTAGCAGTCTGGATGAGCTGGTTCACTTTGCGGGCGAGTAGCGACATATTCAGAACGCACCATAATCTGTCCTTTTAAGGCTAAAATACGATAACGGCATAAGTTTCCCGCCGTCAGTGGAACAACATTGATACCCGATTACCCATTCAGCGCCATACCGATGGAAAATCGGATAATTATCCGCTGTAGTGTGGATAATGCCATCCGTGGTGGCAGGTTTCTGGGGGATCTTTCAGGATCCAACTAACAGGGATATAATTCTTCAACGCAAGAAAATGATCTTCCGCAGGAAGTTACCACACTTTTCGTGATTAACAATGTGATGAATTACTTCTTGTTCCCCCTCATCGGCAAGGGCATCATAAGATTTGGCGAAAGAAAAATACTCTCACTAGAATATTTCAGCCTGATATTTATTTTTGTGGCATATGCAACTGCTCAATCCAAATGGTTGATTATGATTCTTTACCTCCTGGACCAGGCCTTTTACAATTTTCACATTGCCATCCAGACCTATTTCCAAAAAATAGGAGACCCCAAAGACATCGCATCAAGCATATCCGTTAGTTTCACCATAAACCACATTGCAGCAGTGGTTCTGCCAGCAATAGGTGGTGTCCTGTGGATGATTGATTACAGGATTCCTTTTATCGGTGGTGCCGTAATTACCGATACGTTTTGGTCATCTTCTGGGTACCTCGGGAACGGTCAATTTTACAAGATTTGGTCCGTTGTGATTATTTTTCTGAATCGCAGGAACTTTTCAAACTGATATCTGCTGGATCGTACCAGCAATCTGGAGTTTTAATACGATATAATTTGGGTGTGGCTCTTTTACGACGACCTTTGTTAACAGTTAGCGGCAGTTTGTACTGCTTCATATTAGCTAATCTTCCTTACTTGATTACTTTCAGATGATCGCGATTAACAGTCGAA
>JABZFO010000087.1 GCA_014237405.1 Desulfosarcina sp.
CGGCCTCCGTTAAGTACGGCCCAACCATCGAACAATCAGGAAAGGACAACCCATGAACGACTCGGACAAAACAGCCTGTATCTCGCCGGTGCGCCTGGGATACGGCAGCCAATTCACATTCAAATGCCACCCCGGGGTATCGTGCTTCACCCAGTGCTGCCGGGGCATCAATATCATCCTTACGCCCTATGACATCATCCAGATGAAAAACCGGCTGGGACTCTCCTCCCATGAATTTCTGGCCATCTACACCGAGCCCCATATGCTGGAAAAAACCGACCTGCCCATGGTCACCCTCAAGCTGCTCGACGACGAACGCGAGTCCTGTCCCTTTGTCAAAGACAAGGAGGGATGCATTATTTATGAGGATCGCCCCACGTCCTGCCGCTACTATCCGCTGGGCGTGGCCACCCTTCAGCACAAGGAGGGGGCCGACGACGACGGCTTTTTCTTTTTCATCAACGAGCCCCACTGCAAGGGCTTCGAGGAAGACGCAAACTGGACGGTGGCCGAGTGGCGGGAAGACCAGGGAGTGGACCTGCGGGACGAAATCAACCGCGAATGGACAGATCTGGTGGTGCGCAAGCGCTCCTTTCCGCCGAACATCAAGCTGACCGAAAAGGCCAAGCAGATGTTTTTCCTGGTGAGCTACGACATCGACAAATTCAAGGCGTTCGTCTTTGAAAGCTCCTTTTTAAAGCGCGTCGACGTGGACGAAGCCACCGTGGAAAAAATCAAAAACGATGAGATCGAACTGCTCAAATTCGGGCTGGAATGGCTCAAAGGTGTTTTGTTTAAACAAACCGATCCCGAACAGCAGGCGGCTAACTTCGCCAACAATGAAAAATCCGACTGAAAAATGGCCCGTTACCAAACCGTAAAAATCAGACCGCCCCTCCTGATGCTATAAGGAGGGGCGGTGTCACTTGATGTGCGGACACGAATAAAAACCACAGGATGCGATTTGTAGACAGACAATCGATGATGCCCGTCCAGAAATGGTAGATTGTGGTTCAGATCAAGGCCGCAGGGTTATTGAAACCGCAGGCGTAGCAGCGCTACGTTGAGGCTTTCGATAACACGAGAACGCAGATATGGACCACAAGATGCCATTGCTGGATGGGTATTAATCAATAGTCCGGGTAGCACAGCCCCTCCAACAAGCGTTCATCGTTGAACCGCACGTCGATGTCCACGTTAAAGAACTCCGCCAGGGGCGCCAGAATCTCAGGATTATTCGACTGAACGGTCTTTGCAATGTTTACCACCACCTCCAGGCCGGCCCGGCTCATTTTCCCCAGCGGAGGGCGGCAGGGCCCCGAGGGCATCCCCAGCAACTGCATCAGCGTCTTCAGTGCCAGCGGGTTTCGCGCCCGGCACACCACTTCGCCGTAGGGGGATTTTTCCATGGTTGTAACCGTCACCAGTCCGAACAATGGTTCCAGGGCGTCGGCCAGTGTTTTTGCCTGTTCGATCTCTTTGTTCGTCAACAGGCGAACCAAATCGCTCATGGCCTTGGGGACAATGTTAGAGATCACCGAAATAACGCCTGCCGCGGCAATGTCCGGGTCGGTCATCATTTCATAAGTCAGCCCGTCGTCACCGGACAGGATAGTAAATTCTAGCCCACAGCATTTGCGGGTTCGCCGCATGTTGTCGAGATTTCCCGTGGCCTCTTTCACCGTATTTACATTTGGGTGGTCCTTGAACAGCAGGGCCAGGTCTTCGGGAAGCAGCTGTGCACCGGTTCGCCCGGGTATCACATAAGGAATGATGGTTAAATCGGGAAAGGCTGCAGCTACCGGCGCGACGTATTCTTTTCTTATCTCCATGGAACTGGGTCCGTTGTAGTAGGGGTCCACCAGCAGCACCGCATCGGCACCAGCCTCGGCGGCGTGGCGCGTGGCGGACAGCGCCTCTTTCGTGTTGTTGCTTCCCGCCCCGGCGATGCACAGGCATTTACCCCTGGTTTGCTGTGAAATGATCTGAACCACCCGATGGTGCTCTTCCCAGGCCAGGGTGGGGCTTTCACCGGTGGTGCCCACGGCCAGAATGCCGGTAATGCCTCCTGAATTCATGTTACCTCCTGAAAACGTCACGTTGTTTGGGAAAAAAGAAAGGCGTGAGATGCCCGCTATAACCGGAAGCAACGCTTACGACACCGGGGTTTGACATCAACGGCGTGCGGTGCCGCAGCGCGTATTCTGGCAAAATCCCCGAAGATCTCCGGTGTCATGGCAATGGCTTCCTGTGGGTTCGAGAGGCGGCCGAAACTAACGGCCAATTGTGCCGATTTGACGAAACAATAGTAAAAACACTAAAGAAGTTGGGGTTTTATGTCAAGGAAAAAGCGTTATTGCCGCAATTATTTTCCTTGACATGGGGGGGGTGTCACGTTACCCATTCTGATTTCAAAAGAAAACCATATCGGTGAAGACACCGGAAAAGGACCTTGTCATGGAAAAAGCACAAAACGCAGAAGCATTCATCGCCCAGCAGCAAAGGGCCATCGCCTCCAACCCCGATTGCGGCACCTCCCACTACAACCTTGCCGTGGCCCTGCTGGGGCAGGGAAAAATCGAAGCGGCCGAACATTCATTGCTGATTGGAACCAACGGGCCGTCAAAGTCAAACCTGGCTTTTCGGAAGGGTGGGGAAACATCGGGTATGTCCTGCTCCAGCGCGGCGACGTGGAGGGTGCCATCAAAGCCCTGGAAAAAGCCACGGTTTTCAACTTCCGCTTTGTCCAGGCCTTCGCCACCCTGGCCAACGCCTACCTGATGAACGGCCAGGTCAAAGAGAGCATCGAGGCCAACCTGAAGGCGTTAAAAATATCTCCGGACTTTGCCGTTGCACATAACAACCTGGCCATCGCCTACCTGGAAGACGGTCAGCCGGCCCTTGCCTTGGAACACGCAAACAAGGCCAGAAAACTGGGCTATGAGGTGGCCCCGGAAATCATGAAAGAGCTGGAACCCCACCGCGCCTGATTGAACCCCTCGGGCAACCTTCATGATTAGCCCAAAGTAGTTTACACTTTTAAGGGTAAGATACCTCAAGAAACATGATCTGTGCGCATAGCTGTTAGCCATTAGCTTTTAGCTTAACAGTCCGTTTTTATACAAAGAATTAGCCTACTAGCTAACGGCTGGCATCCCTCAATGTTGAAGAAGTGTAGACTACAAAATGAAGGATGCCCCCATTTCAATTCACATTTTCCGATAGCCTTCGCCCCATGCCGACTGTCTCTTTTTTTCTGTCCACAACCGGTCAACCCATTGATGAACACCACCCTCTGTGGCATCGTCCGCTGCCTGACAACCGGCTGCCCGGGACGATTACACCCGGAGCGGTTGACACCGAAGCCGTCACCTATGGCAGTTATTTTTCAGCGGTCTCCCAATTTTGCGCAGCCGCCGGGTGGGACAGGGTTTTAAAGGCCGCTTCCCGCAAGCTGGAGCAGTCGGTCGTTGAAAAAGATCTGGCCCGCCTCTCTATCTTTTTAGAGAAGCACGGCGCCTTTTACCACCCGGCCCGGCTCCAGGTGGCGGTCAAGGATCAAACTCTCTCGTTTGTGGTCAACGTGGCAGCATCCAGCCACGGGCGCCGGGCCCTGCCCTGCGAGGTAAAGGCACTGGAGCGGCTCAACGATCAGCGGCCATTTGGCTGGTTTCCAAAGGTTTACGCCTGCGCATCTGTTGAACTGCCCATGTTCTTGGGGGACTGGTTTGACGGCTTCCATGAATTTCACCTGACCCGGCGGCCCGGCAGCGACGAGCCGGCCATTGTGGTCTGGGATGGTGCCGCCGATCCCTGTCTTCTTTCAGAAGGACAAATGATGGATCTGTATCGGGAAGCGGCCATGATCCTGACGGCATGCTACGACCCGATCACCACGTGCCAGATTTTTCCCTGGCACCATGCAGCCGGCGATTTTGTCGTAAAGATCGAAGAAAAACGGGCATCTGTCCGCCTGATCACCGTGCGCGACTATGCACCCATGGTGGGCCCGACCCAGGAGCCCGCGGACGAGGGGGCGCTTCTTGATGCGCTGGTGCTTTTTTTCATTCACCTGACCATACGTATGCGGCTTGATCGGCTGGACGGGGTGGGCGCGGTGGTCTGGGCTCCGGCGTGCAGTGTCGATCCCGTGGTTGACGGATTTTTTCAGGGGCTGGATCTGACCGCCCGCATGAGCGGTTTCCCTGCGGCCTTTCCTGAGATCTTTCGACGCTACTTCAACCACCACGCAACAGTAGACCTGCTGACCATGGCACACCACATCACGAAAACGGTTTTTAACAACCACACCGAAGAGCGGCGGGTGGCCGACCGCCACCTGAACGACCACATCCATGGGCTGTGCCGAACAATGGCGGGCTGAACAGGTACATGCTGCGGCCGTCGGGGGTTGCCGCCGTGTCAGACAGATAACACGATCCACGGCTGGGCACAGCCGGGGTTGAACACCACATGGAGACTTTTTATCATAAACGCCCACAACATTTTGTATTGAAACCGTGCGGATCGTCCCGATTGGGGCTTAACTGTGCGGAACCATGCTTTTTTATTGACAAGCACCATGATTGATTCTATATCTGCTTTTTGCAGTATTAAATATGAAAGCCGCAAGATTTCAACAATTCCGACAATATATGAAGAAAAAAGTCGAGAGGAGGTGACCACAACCCCCCCATCGGGGACGGTGCTATTTCTATTGGCAGGTTGGTTTAATATCAATTAAATGGAGGTAAAAGATGGCAAAGCATGCAACCCCTTTGTTGGACCAGCTTGAGTCCGGACCGTGGCCGAGCTTCGTGTTGGATGACCTTCTGGGTGTATTGGAACTCTCCTACAAACACGGCCGGACCCACTGGAAACACGGCGGTATCGTGGGTGTTTTCGGCTACGGCGGCGGTGTTATCGGCCGCTACTGCGACCAGCCGGAGATGTTCCCCGGCGTGGCGCACTTTCACACCATGCGCGTCGCCCAGCCAGGCGGAAAGTACTACA
This sequence comes from Desulfosarcina sp., assembly GCA_014237405.1. Taxonomy (GTDB): domain Bacteria; phylum Desulfobacterota; class Desulfobacteria; order Desulfobacterales; family Desulfosarcinaceae; genus Desulfosarcina. Next base: position 5,014 of record JABZFO010000087.1, read on the forward strand.
CCACCGAATACCTGAAAAATATCTGCGACCTGTGGGAGTTCCGCGGATCCGGTGTCACCAACATGCACGGCTCCACCGGTGACATCATCTTCATTGGAACCTCCACCCCCCAGCTGGAAGAAGTTTTCTACGAACTGACCCACACGTTCGGCCAGGACCTGGGCGGCTCCGGCTCCAACCTGAGAACCCCGTCCGATTGTATCGGGTCCTCCCGTTGTGAATACGCCTGCTACGACACCCAGGCCATCTGCTACGACCTGACCCAGGAATACCAGGACGAGCTGCACCGTCCGGCCTTCCCCTACAAGTTCAAGTTCAAGTTCGACGGTTGCCCCAACGGCTGCGTGGCTGCCATCGCCCGTTCGGATATCTCCTTCGTGGGAACCTGGAAAGACGACATCAAGATCGACCAGGAAGCCGTCGCCGGCTACGTCGGAGGCGAATTTGCCCCCAACGCCGGCGCCCACAGCGGCCGCGACTGGGGTGCCTTCGACATCGAAAAAGAGGTCACCGGCCTGTGCCCCACCAACTGCATGAAGTATGAAAACGGAAAGCTGCTGATCAACACCAAAGAGTGTACCCGCTGCATGCACTGCATCAACGTCATGCCCAGGGCCCTGCATATCGGTGATGACCGTGGATGTTCCATGCTGGTCGGCGCCAAGGCCCCGATCCTGGACGGTGCCCAGATGAGCTCCCTGCTGGTTCCCTTTATCAAGGTCGAGGAACCCTACGACGAGATCAAGGAAGTGATCGAGAACATCTGGGACTGGTGGATGGAAGAAGGCAAGAACCGTGAACGTCTCGGTGAACTGATTAAACGTCAGGGATTCCAGAAACTGCTGGAAATGACCAATATCAAACCGGTGCCCCAGCATGTTCAGGAACCGCGCCATAACCCCTACATCTTCTGGAACGAGGACGAGGTTGAAGGCGGCTGGGATCGTGACATCAACGAATTCAGGAAATACCACCAGAGATAGAGGGGAGGAATCACAATGGCATTTATTTCTTCAGGATACAATCCCGACAAACCGATGGTAGACCGGATTACCGACATCGGTCCGAAAAAGTACGATCTGTTTTACCCGCCGGTCATCGCCAAGAACAAGGGTAAATGGCTGTATCACGAAATCATCAAACCCGGCGTGCTGGTGCACGTGGCCGAAAGCGGCGACGAGTGCTACACCGTCCGCGTGGGCGGCGCCCGCCTGATGACCGTGACCCACATTCGCGAGATCTGTGAAATCGCCGACAAGCACTGCGACGGCCACGTACGCTTCACCACCCGCAACAACATCGAGTTCATGGTGGACGGCAAGGCTAAGGTCGAGCCCCTGGTTCAGGACCTGGAAAGCCGCAAGTTCGACGGCGGCAGCTACAAGTTTCCCGTGGGCGGCACCGGTGCCGGCGTCACCAATATCATTCACACCCAGGGCTGGATCCACTGCCACACCCCGGCCACGGACGCTTCCGGTCCGGTCAAGGCAACCATGGATGTGCTCTTTGACGACTTCAAAGATCACCGCCTGCCGGCCCAGCTGCGCGTTTCCCTGGCCTGCTGCCTGAACATGTGCGGCGCCGTGCACTGCTCCGATATCGCCATCCTCGGCTACCATAGAAAACCGCCGATCCTGGATCACGAATATCTGGACAAGATGTGCGAAATCCCCCTGGCCATCGCCGCCTGCCCCACCGCCGCCATCAAGCCGGCCAAGATAAAAGTGGGCGATAAGGAAGTCAAATCCGTGGCCGTGAAAAACGAGCGGTGCATGTTCTGCGGCAACTGCTATACCATGTGCCCCTCCATGCCCCTGGCCGACACTGAAGGTGACGGTATCGTTCTGATGGTGGGCGGCAAGGTTTCCAACCGCATCAGCACCCCCAAGTTTTCCAAGGTCGTCGTGGCATTCATTCCCAACGAAGCACCGCGCTGGGAGTCCACCACCGCTTGCATCAAAAAGATAGTTGATACCTACTCCGCCGGCGCCAACAAATACGAGCGTCTGGGCGACTGGGCCGAGAGAATCGGCTGGGAGCGGTTCTTTGAAAAATGCGAGCTTGAATTCACCCATCATCTCATCGATGATTTCCGTGATCCCGCCTACTACACCTGGCGGCAGACCACGCAATTCAAGTTCTAGACCGATCCATACGGACTAATGGTGCAGGGGGAGGCCGCGTGCCCCCCCTGCCTTTTTTAGAAAAGAGGTTACCATGGAATACGAAGAGGCAAAACAGCTGATCGTCGAAAAATTGACCAAGAAGCTGAAGACCAAAAGTAAATTCTACTTCAACGACCTGTCCAAAATTCTGGGCCTGAAGCCTCGCGAGGCAAAAAAGATCGTCAACCGGCTCATACAGGACCAGGTCCTGGAATACTGGTCTTCGGGAAGCACCTCCATGTACGGCCTGCCCGGCACCGGAAAACAAGCCTCTGCCGAACACGAAGAGTAATTAAATTTGCGACGGCACACCGCACCCATCGGCTACCCGCCGCCCTGCACACGGCTTTGAAACAGGCTCCACCAATCCAGCCGCCCCAGGCAACCCCTGGCATCGTTGTCGCCGCCCTGCGGGGGGGATCGGGAAAAACCATTTTTTCCGTGGGCATCATTGCTGCGCTGCGGAGCCTGGGCAGAACCATCGCCCCCTTTAAAAAAGGTCCGGATTATATCGATGCCGGCTGGCTCGTCCTCGCGGCCGGCCGGCCCTGCTATAATCTGGACACCTTTCTCATCGACCGGGACACCATCCTCGGATCATACCATACACATACCCAAAACACTGATTTTGCCGTGATCGAAGGCAACCGCGGCCTTTACGACTGCATCAACACCGAAGGAAAAACCAGCACCGCCGAGCTCGCCAAGTTGCTGGGCCTGCCGGTAATCCTTTGCATCGATGCCACCAAAACCACCCGCACCATGGCTGCCGTGGTGGGTGGCCTTACCGCATTTGACCCCGATGTGCGCATCGGCGGCGTGGTGTTGAACCGGGTGGCCGGCAAACGGCACCAGAGCATTCTCACTCGGAGTATCGAAGAGTACACCGGCCTTCCTGTTCTGGGCGCGGTGCCGAAGCTGAGAGAACAAAGCTTTCCCGAACGCCACATGGGGCTGGTGCCCACCCCCGAACACGGCTGGGCCAATTCAGCCATTGACGCCATTCGATCAATTGCTGAGAAGCACCTGGATCTTGAACGAATCCAACAGCTGGCCGCAACGGCGACCCCTGCTGAACCCGGAGCATTACCACCAACGGCGACAACTGACATAACGCCCGATTCAGATCGTCCCACCATCGGTATACTCCGAGATGCCGCCTTTCAATTTTATTATCCGGAAAACCTGGAAGCCCTGGAGGCTGCCGGCGCAAGCCTGGTGTTTGCCAGCCCCCTGACCGACCGGCACCTTCCCCGTGTAGACGCCCTGTATATCGGCGGCGGCTTTCCGGAAACCCATGCCCGGGAGCTGGAAGCAAATACTTCCTTTAAAAACGAATTGAAGCGCCTCGCCGAAAAAGGCCTGCCCGTTTACGCCGAATGCGGGGGGCTCATGTATCTCGGAGAACGCCTGCAATTGGCCGAAGGCGATTTCGAGATGGCCGGAGTCCTGCCGGCAGTGTTCGGCTTTTCCAAACGGCCCCAGGGCCATGGCTACACCATCGTCCGTGTGGAAAAGGAGAACCCGTACTTTTCAACGGGCACGACCCTGCTGGGCCACGAATTTCATTATTCCAGCGTGAAGGAGTGGAAAGGGAAAGAGGAAAATCTGGCCTTTTCCATGGAACGCGGCACCGGTTTCCTGAATGGAAAAGACGGGGTCTGCGTCAACAATGTCCTTGCCACCTACACCCATATCCATGCCCTGGGCACACCGGCGTGGGCAACGGCACTGGTACGGGCCGCCCAATGTTACCGACAGACGGCGCCCGACTGACCGAAAAAAACCAATTCCTCCGTGGCGATGCTTTTCTTTCTCTTAGGGTCGCGGTAAAGAACAAATCCACAAAGATTGCGCTTAGATTTTGGTTTGCCGGTCTTATTTAAAATCAGGCAAGGCGCGCCAAAGGGAGCGTATTTGTTATACGTGACTTTTGGCGCAACGCCGAAGGCGGGCCAAAAGACAAGCAAGACTGTGGATCTATTTATTTCCGAGGCCCTTACAGCCGATCTATCGGCAACAAACGCATACCCATCTTCCGGAGGCCGTCAGTATTTGACAACCTGGGCTATTATGTGCGTGAAAAATGGTTGTACATTTAATATCCACCTTCTCTTCACGATTAATCGCATTTTCAATTACATCTTTCGGAATAGATCCCTCTCCTTCTCTAGTGTAACCATCACACTTAGGGTTTTTAAAGATTAAAAGTGGCTCAGCATCAACTTTGCTGTAAGCTACAATAAATGAGGTGTCGTCCATAATTTCTGATAATTTTGCAATAATCTCTTTTTTGTCCATTTTCTTTCCTCCTTCGTTGGGTTCGTCCGATTAACAATTCATGTGCCTATATTCTGTTTCTCATCACCTTCCCCATCTTAGTTTGAACCTCTTGTCTGACGGTGGGTTAAAACACCAACGTAATCTTCAATAGAATGGAACGTTCCGGCACAATTTCCGGATTGGACGGGTCGGTATCCTGGAATCGAAATCCTTCATCAAATAGATTTTTCGTCTCCAGGCTGATAATCCCGTAGCGTTTGGGCAATCGATAACCAACGGCAGCATCCACCACCCAGAACTGATCGCTGTCATCTTTAGTCGGTTCAAAACGGGGATTGCCGAACTCTCCGTTCTGATCGACATAGGTGGCCTTCAACCGCAAGAATGCGCCGGTGGGGTGGAAGAAGTTGGCTCCTATGGGAAATTTATGGGTTTCCAGGGTTGTGAATGAATCTGGGCCCACAAAATTTCTGTCTCTTTCAAAACGGGAGTATCCGTACTCAAGACTGGCGGAAACCCAGTCGTGCGGGGTCCAGAAAAGGTAGGCACGTCCTGCGTTTTCATCCCATCCAACCCTTTGGTCTTGAGCGGTAAAATCCTGGTAGCTGATCTCCAGGTCCCGAATGGAATATTCCAGGCCCGCAAACAGGCTCCGCGCCAGAGCCTGATCGATGGCAGCGCCGTAACGCCAAGCTTCCGTAAGGTTGCCATCGTCATAAAATTGGTTGAAGCCCGCCACCTGGGTGGGCTCGAGAGTCTGGTCGGCAATCAGGTTTCTTTTAAGGGTGCGAAAAGCCGCGGCCCGCAGGGTCGTGGCCGGGGTCAGGCTCCAGGTAATTCCCATTTTGGGGTTAAACTGATCCCGATCGGTGTCTTGGGAGTCGTAAAAATCCATGCTGGCACCCAAAGACCAGGTCACATTATTCGGTATGTTAATCTGTGAATAGATATAGGGATTGGTATGATCTACGCGGGTATTGTAAGCGTCGGCTGGAAAGCCACTATAGGTGTCAAAATGGTCAGATTCAGCATGAAAATACCCAATACCGCTGATCAGATTGAACATTTCGGATCGAAAAAGATGCTGGATTTCAACCATAACCCCCTTTTGTTCTTCTTCCAGCGAATAGCTCAAATCAAAATCCGGTATATAGCTCTGATCCTTACCTTCCAGTTCGCTGAATATAACGGTGCCGAGAATATCGTTGTGAGGATTGGGTGAATATCTTCCCCCCACACGAAACGACTGCCGGTCTGTATCCTGCCGATAAAATGTGTCGAAATTTTCCGGATCGAACCGCAGGGCCAGGTCGCCTTTTTCTGCATCCGAGGATCGGTACTCGGCCAGTAGTGATGCGCTGGGGTTCAGGTTTATTTGAGCAAAGGCATTGTAAAGGTTGGACGTGCGGTCGTTGTTCTCTCGAAACCCGTCGGTTTCATGGTGGAATTGACCCAGGCTGTAGGAAAACTGGTCCCACACCCCGGATTGCACAATTTCATCGCCCCATGTGGAGTGGTTGCCGACCACCCCGCTGGCCTGCAGCGCCAAGCGGTTTCTGAGAAAAAGGGGACTGAATTCATTGAATGCCGGCGCTGACGGTTCGGTACCGTCCAAGATAAACCGGTTGGTTTCGGCGAGACTGGGCTGGACCGGCGTGATGTTGAGGGGTTGGAGCAACTGGGATTGGAGCAGTTCACTGACCCGGGCGATTTCATGTCGCGGCAGGGCCGAATAGCTGTCCGCTAAGAATCGGTGGGCGGAATAGTTGGTCGGATCGGTATTCACCGATTTCCAGCCCTGCACCAGGGCCAACTGCTGAAAGCCCAGATCGCGGTATATCCGTCCGATGCCGGCACTGCGGGCGGCAAGATCCTCGTCCAACAGGAGCCGGGAGCGGTAAATGGCCCGATTGTCGTTCAACTCAAAGGATGTTTGCAGGTCGTGGAGCGCTTCCACCGGCCGGTTCAATGTTTGTTTGCGCAGGGCATCGTAATACCAAGGGGTGGGATCCGCCGGATCCAGCTGCTTGGCGGCGGATAGTTGCACTTGGGCCGGATCGTCCCGCTTTTCCTCGAAATAGGCTTTGCCCAAGTAGCTTCTGATCAGGGCATTGCCTGGATCCAGGCAGGCGGCGATCTCGATTTCCCCCCGGCCTTTTGCCAATTGGCCGTCACGAATCTTTGCCAGGCCCAGCCCCAGGCGGGCCATGGGAGCGGCGGAATCAAAGGTGATGGCCTTGGCAAAGGCTTGTTTGGCTTTTTCTGTTTTCATCTGGGCCAGGCTGGCGAAGCCCAGTACAGCCATGGTGTGTGACAGGTCCGGCTGAATATCCGCCGCCCGCTTGGCCGCAGACAAGGCATGGGTTCGCTCACCCATAGACAGGTAAAGCTCCGACAGTCTGGCCCATGCCAGGGCATTTCGTGGGTCCTTTTCCGTAGCCGTTATAACACTGGCAAGGGCGGCATCGAGGTTGAAAAAGGTCTGCTGCACATAGGAATTGGCCATGTCAACGGTGCTGCCCACCGGTGAATTGGCGATCGCCTGATTGATCAGTTGGCGAGCCTTTTCTTTTTTGTTTTGAACCACCGCTGTAACCGCCATAAGTGCCAGGGCGTCGCCTTGTTCAGATTCGGATAACCGCGCCCGTTGCAGATCAATGGCTGCAGCATCTACACGGCCCACGGAAAGCCGGAGTGCGGCCCGGTAGAGCAAAAATCGAGGATCGCTGATGGTGTCCGGAATATCGTCCACGGCGTTAAACGCTTCAAGCAGATTGCCCTTGCGCCACGCGTTGACCGATTGCCGAGCCGCCTTGCACCAATCATCATTGCACTCAAAATCATCCGGTTTAAAATCGATCACGGACGGATAATAAAGGGTCCAATGAACGGCATCCCTGGGATGCACCATCGCCATCTGTACCGGCGGCTGATTGGCCACTGCGGCCACGGACTGGTTTTTCACCAGATTAATGCTTCCTTTCGGGTTAAACACTCTCAACCGACCCTCGAAAAGAGAGATGGCCGTCTGATTGGCATCCACCCGCACATAAAACTCGGTCCCTTCCACCGTACCATTCACAAAGGGCGTCACCACATGAAGGCGGCGATGGACCCGGCTGAAAAAGTGTATGGCGCCGGTGATCAAATCGATTAAAAACGGCTGATCTTTTTCGGCCGCACTGAAAACCAGCGTGGTTCGTTGATCGACCCGCAAGGTGCTCTCATTTTTCAGGACAAACGCCGCGCGGCTGTTAACGCCCACCTTGATCACATCGCCGGCAAGAAAGCGCTCCTCCAGGTTAACCGTCTCCCATTGTTGATTCTCCTTCCTGCGGATCTGAACCTCACCCTGAATGGATACGACACGGGCAACCCATTTTTTCTCCATTTCCGATTGGCCGATCGCCGGTTGGGGGGTCATTAACGTACCGATGAGCACCCATGCCGCTACGGCCTGTCGAAATCCCTGTCTGAAACAGACACTGTTTCCACTGTGTTTTATCCAACCCATCATTTTGTCCACCCCTGTATATTATTTCTGCCCCATGACCACTGTTCCATCCCAGTTCTCATCCGGAGGGTGTTGCTTGAATCCTTCACAGCGTTTTTTATAAAAAATCGACGGGCCATCGGCGCGGTAGATGCTCAGCGTTCTAGCAAATGCATCCATCGCCCCATCCCAGCTCTTCTGCCGGTAGGCGTTAAGGCCCTCTTCGAAAGAGTGACAGAGCTGATGTTGTTCCATGTTCATCTCTTTTATGTACCCAAGCAATTCATAAATCACGACCGGGTTGGATTTACCGAACAGCAGAAATTTACCGAGTTCCCGGGTCATAAAGCCGTCCAACAGGTGTAGTACTTGATCAGACACCAGAATCTGCGTGCCGAGATGTTTGTTCATGCTTTCCATCCGGGAAGCCGTATTAACAATGTCCCCCACCGGACGATACTCGTAATGATCGACGGCACCGATGTTGCCAATCAGGATGTGTCCCGCATGCATCCCAATTCGGGTGTGAAGCTTGATTTGTTCATTTTCCCGATTAAATACTTTGATTGCTTGGACAATTCCCAACGCCGCGTGGCAGGCGGCAGCCCTTAACGACGCATCCGGATTGGATTTTGCCCATATGGCCATCATGGAGTCTCCCACCACGTCAGAAACGATTCCACCGCATTTTTTAACCGGTACAAAAAGCTTCTCGTAGTATCTATTCATGAATTGGCTCAACTCCTTGGGCTCCATCGCTTCGGAAAGGGTTGTATATTGCTGCGCATCGGTATACAGGCAAATACCGTAAACGACCTTGCTGTTAGCATTGATGTCTCCGATGTTTTTAGATAATTGATCGATAACCGGGTCTGGTAGAAAATAGCCGAAGGCTTTTCGAATCACTTCACGCTCTTTGGCGGCAATGCAGTAGCGGCATACAACCGTTCCGAGCAGCGCCAACGGCAGCAAAAAGAATAGGGGAATAACTACGGGAATCCAGAGGGCCTGCGTGTTGAAACATATCAATGCAATGGATAGATAAAGGACGCCGATGACGATGACGCTCACGGTGGCGACTCCCATCGGCAAAGAAAAACAGATGAAACCCAGAAACAAACCGAACGCGAAAACAATAAACAAATGCATGGGCCATTTAAGGGGCGTCAACGGACGGTCCTCCAGCAGATTGGCAAATGCGGTTGCCGCTATCTCCACACCGCTGATATCGACACCGTTCTTTTGCGAAAAAACAGTGTGATAGCCATCCTGACGCTGAGGCCGCAGGTTTTCGGACAGCCCCACGAACACGATTTTACCTTCAAATCCCGTTGCAGTTGAATCACCCTTGGTATTTCCAGAACAGTCTCGGACACTCAGTGCCTTATGATACGACAGGGTATTAAATGTGCCGGCCGGGCCATAGAAATTTAAGTATCTGCTGTTCTCGCTCTGAAACATCCGAATAAGACCGGTAAGCATTTTCCGTTCGGTCGTATCCAGGAGGTTGCTGCCTCGAGATTCGATCTGGTTCAACATTTCTTGGGCGATGGACGGTTCACGGTTGAATATTTCCCGGAAGGCAATCAGCGTTTCTTCTACCCCGCGTTGGATAACGATCTCGTCCCAGTGAGGGAGCAAGGCCGGATCGCTGTCAGGACGCACCTCGTTGAAAAGATGATAAAAGGAATCGTAATGGCTGGATGCATAGATGAAAAAAGCAACCACCGGTAGTGTCGGTAAATTTCCAGCACCGGCTTTAAACATCCAGAATTGACTTAATTGGATTGGAACTTTGGGCAGAGGAAAGGGAGCCAGGGCTAATGCTGACCGGGCCAGGGGAGGAATCGGAGGAACCAGTGTCTCAATATTCAAATCGGCAAGATACTGCCCACTGGAATCAGTAATGGGGATCTTGTCCTGCCGGATGGATTCACAAAGGACGACATTTTCAGAAGCGCCCACAGCCGCCACAAACGCATTATCCACATCGACGTCGTGGGCCTCATCAAACAGCAAATCGAATATGATGGCCGTCGCCCCCTGCCGGGAAAGCGTTTGAACCAATTGTGCATGAAGCGTGCGGGGCCATCTCTGGGTTTTTGTGGGAAGATTGAGCGCCTCCACCGATTCTCGATCCAGCGTAACAATGATCACTTCCGACGCAGGGCGACGCGTACCCCTTAGGTGAAAAAGCAATTTGAGCCCTAAATGCTCCTGCAGATCCAGTGAGAATGGTGGAATGGACAGGATGACACCGAGCAAACCCGCTCCCAGACTGATCCCTATGGTTTTGACGGATCGAGACATGGCCAATGCCTGAGAATGTGGAAATCACATCTGCAACCGGTCAACACAATGCCAAGAAGCTTCTCGGAGAGGACAAACACCGCCGTGAGTCAACAGGAATCTTCACCGTACGAGTCTTGTCGATTTCCGGCTTGCTCTCCCTCGCAGTCTAGAGATGATGGAACCGTAACAGCCAACTTTTTACAAATTCATTTAATATAAGGGTGGGTGCGTTTCATTTTCTCGATCAATCTCAGCTATCAGCGGACAGGTCGTCATTTGGAGGTGTCGTTTTGTAGAACACTGTCGTGTTATGATCGAATCAGTGATACCGGAGTAGCAGCAAATGTAGATTCAACATGATATAGTATTAATTTCTATCACCATCGTTTTTTCCTGTCAATGCCGTCATCTGCTGAAAAGTTGTCTTTCATGACAACAAGCCGTTGGCAAGATGGTGACCAAATCTCAATCCAATCCGTCTGGTTAACACAATGTATGACGTTTAAATATGCACTGGGATTTTTAGGCCATTTCGACCCTGTGCGGCGTTACCCGGAAACAGCGACGGGGCAATGCCGCAACTCACCGACATCACCCCGTCTCACCATCAACAGATAAAAGAGACTATGGAATTACTCCTTTTTTTTCGGGTGGCACTTGGTGCACGTCTGGGGGGCTGCCTTGGTCTTGTTCTTTTTGTTGTAGGCTTTGTGGCAGCCGATGCAGTTGTCGTGAATCATCTCGGCGTGGTATTCCTTTTCAACCTTTTTCTTCTCGGCCCTGGGGGTCTTCTTGGCCTTCCACTCCTTCTTTATCTCTTTGGGGACTTCGCCGGGAATCTTGTGGCACTCGATGCAGTTCTGTACATCGTCACCGATCTTCAGGTCGTTCAAGGGCTTGCCCTTGTCATCGTGGTGGCACTCGCCGCAGCCGATTTTGTACTCTTCATTGTGCTTCTTGTGGGTGAACGTCATGATGCTTTTTTTGTGCTCGCTATACGCCTTGTTTTCCATCTTGATGACATCCTGAACCGCCGTGCCCGCGTAGATGGAACCCGCGGCAAACATCAGCGCCACACATACCGCTGCCAGAACAATAAAATTCCTTTTTCCCATAACCACCACTCTCCTCTTCCATGATTGGTTAAACGCCCAAAATCACTCCGCCCAGAATGTCTATCAATCCTCATGCGTTCTGTCAATGGGAATTGGATTTCATGTTTTTTGATGGCTTTTCAAATAGTTATTGAACAGCCGAGGGCTTATCCGGCACATAAATGGGAGAAAAGCCATTGGCCATGAGTGTTCGCTCCACCAGCATCAGATCCCGATTCGGCGTACCGGTGGAAAAATCCGGCAGCGACTCGAACTGAAGCCAGGGCAGGTCCGGCGGTACCGGGGCCGAGGGCGGCCCCACAGGATAGGGGTATGGCGTTTCGGTCAGTGCCGACAGCACGGCCCGTTTGCCGTTAAGGTTGGCCCCGCCGCCCTTGACCACAGTGCCGTCCCGATGGGTCACAAAACAGGTGCAGCAGGGGATGCCGAATGCCGGGCTGATGTCCTGAAACTGCAGGTGAATGCCGCGCGCCCGGTAATCTTCGAACAGGGTCTTCATCCGGTCATCTTTGGAATAGATCCGGAAGCAGCGGGATAGATGGTACGGATTCACCGCCTCGCTGTCCCGCTCGAGCACTTCATAAAGGGCGCTGAGCCTGGCTTCGGCCACGGTGTTTCCCGATGCCAGGCCGGTGGAGCCCAGCCCTGAAAACAGGGACCGCTCATCCAGATTGCAGAACAGGAACACGCACTGCACCGGCATCCAGATGGGTTCGGTGCCGCCCGCCGTTAAACGCTCCCCTTCCATCCAGTACAACGGCTCGTTCCGGTAGGGCACCTCCAGTCCCAGGCCATTGGGATCCAGAAGCGGATAACCACCGGCCGTCAGCTGCGACAGGGAACCACGGATCACCGGGTGGAGCCGACGGGTACCCACAATGCCCGTTTCATCAACACTGGCAAAGGAAGAGCACCGCTCGACCACTTCCATGAGGCAGGACGCCCGGGCCGCCTTCAGAGACAGTCCCCGGCCGTATGAAGTCTGTGTGCTGGACACCGTGTAATTCAGTTCGCCGCTTTTCACCTGGTGGTTAAAATGCCATTTGCGGAGCAGGGCATAAAGACTCAGCGAAGATTCGTGGCGCATCTCCGTCCCCTCAAAGAGTTCCAGAGTGCTGAGCCGCGCCATGGCATGGTCGATGGTCTCTTCCAACGGTGGCCGGGGAGTGCCGGATCCGTCCATGTCTGGCAGGTGCGGGTCGATGATCGCCTTCAAATGGGCCTGGGCCGGCAAAGGCTCATCGCAGCCGTCAACTCCCTCAACAGGAAAAGAGAGCCCCGTGGTTGCCGGTGGTGGCAGTGGCCGGTGCCGGGTGATGTTGGCATGAAACAGCCGGGCCCATTGCCGATGAACCGCCTGGTCGGCCAGCAATTCAGAGCGGAGAAACACCAGCGGTGTTCGATCGGCCAGGGCTTTGGTCTCGCGCCGCTTGAATTTTCCTTTGATCTCGGCCAGGTGTTCGTAAACCGTGCCGGCTTCCAGCAGAAGTGCCCGAACGGCCGGGTCGTTGCCCGCCTCCGATTCCAGCAGATCAACTACCGCCAGGGGCTCCATCTCCCCGATGCGTCCCAGCAGGTGGGTGTGCATGAAACTGTCGTTGGGATGCCGGCGTAGGTAGGCAAGTCCTTCCTCAATGGTGGGCATATGCCGGGGAACGGCGGCAAAATATCCGATGCTGGCCGCCGTCTCTTTGAGATCGATCAGGAAATGGATTGACGTTGCAGGCCGGCTCATGAATCGCTGGCGCTCTCCGCTTCGGCGGCAGGTTCCGGCGCCTCTTTTTTCTTGCCGAAAATCCGGGCGCCGATAATGCTGATCTCATACAGCAGCATCAGCGGCAGGGCCATCAACACCTGGGTCACCACGTCAGGGGGGGTTAAAATGGCCGCTCCCACAAAGAAGAGGAGAAGCGCATATTTCCGGTTTTTCTTTAGGAATTCAACGGAAACGATGCCCAGGCGCGCCAGGAAAGTGAGTACCAGGGGCAGTTCGAACACCAGTCCGAATGCCAGGAGCAGCTTGGCGGAAAAGCCCAGATACTCTTTCATAGAGGGCATGGGGCGGATGGTTTCCGTGGCAAACCCCAGGAAGAAATCAAAACCCAAGGGAAAAACAATGAAATAGCCGAACAGGGCGCCCCCCACAAAGAAAATGGACGAGAGAAGGACGATGGGAATCAGCAGCCGCTTTTCCCGGTTGTAGAGGCCCGGCGCAACGAACATCCAGAACTGGTAGATAATCACCGGGGAAGCGATCATGAACCCGGAAAGAAAGGAGACCTTGAGGAAGGTGAAAAAGGCCTCGGGCAACCCGGTATAGATCAGGGTTTCCCCCTGTTTCATAACGGAAATCAGCGGCTGGGTAAGAATCTGAAACAGCTTCTCCTTGAATCCGTACGAGAGGGCAAACCCGATGCCGACGGCGACAAAGCTGGTGATCAGCCGTTTTCTCAACTCTTCCAGGTGGGCGGTAAAGGGGATCCTGCCTTCCGTATCCTTTTCCAAGTCTGCCAAATTCCTTATCCCTTGCGCGTTTCAGAATCCGGGTCGGAGCCGGTGGCAGGCGCATCGCCGTCGGCAGGGGAGCCCGAATCCGAAGCATCCGTGTTCCGGTGGTCAAAGGCCTCCTTCAGTTTATCCATGGGGTCACCCTCTTTCGGTTTGCCGGCGTCAGGCGTTTCATCCAACCCGGCGGCATCGGCAGGTTTTTCATCCGCTTCGCCGGTGACAATCTTGGTTTCTTTTTGATTATCCCCGTTGATGTCGTTAAAGGCGGCTTTCACATCTTTGAGTTCCGTATCGATCTGCATGCTCTCTTTCAGATCGCTGGTCGCCTTTTTGAATTCTCCCATGGCCTTTCCTAAAGACTTGGCCAGATCCGGCAGTTTCTTGGGCCCGATAACGATCAGGGCCACCGCCAGAATCAGGATCATTTCCGGCATTCCGATACCGAACATCAAGATCTCCTTTACTGCGCTTTAAATGCGTTGCTTCTGAAATCTGCAACACTACTGGTTTTGGCAGGGGGTGTCAAGACAAGAGCACTGCGTCAAACAGCCAGAACTGGCGGTTCAACCCACCCGCTCTGAAAGATTGATTATTGCTTATCAGGATCCAGAATCAGCAGGTAAAACGATCCTTTGTGTTGCATGTGGCCGGCGGCAATCTGGGCGTAGGGTCCGTTGCCCCAGAAGATGTCCACCCGTCCCGGTCCCCGAATGGCACCACCGGTATCCTGGTTCAACGCAAAGGCGGAAAAATCCATCCACCGATCGATGCGGCCGTTGCCGTCCACCACCGGGATCTGGGTTTGCAGAAAGGCGGGGGCGGCCATGGGAAACACCCGGCGATCCACGGCAACGGAGCGTCCCGGCGTCAGGTCCACACCGATGGCACCGATGGGGCCGGATGTTTCGGTTTTGAAAAAGACATAGCTGGGGTTGTGGTTGAGCACCTCGTCCACCTCGGCGGGATGGGCTTGCAGGTAGGTCTTGAGCCGCTGCATGGACATCTCCTCTCGTGGGATCTTACCCTGGTCGATGAGTAGCCGGCCGATACTGCGGTAGGGGTGGCCGTTGGCGCCGTGGTAGTGCACCCGGATGAAGTTGCCGCTGGTCAGGTAAATCCGTCCGGAGCCTTGAATCTGTAGAAAAAACAGGTCTATACGATCATCTACCCAGGCGATGGGCGGTGCTTTCCGGGCAAAGCCCTTGTCCGCCTCGATGGCTTGCCGATCCAGGTAAGGCACCACGGTGTTGCCCTGGAGGCGGCCGACGATGCGCTTTCCCTTGAGATCTTCCGAAAAGGGAGAGAGGTCGATAGCCATCAGGTCCCCGGGCATGGTGTACACCGGATACCGGTAGCGGGCGTCGGGCGTCAGGCTTCCCTTGAGGTGGGGTTCGTAGTAGCCGGTAAAGAGCACCTGTCCGCTCTCCGGCCCCCCGATAGATTGGTACACCCGGTAGCGGTCGGCAATGAACCGGCTCAGCGCTGCCGGGTCGGGCCTTGTTTCCACGAAATCTCTCAGTACCTCCAATGACCGAATCAGATGAAGGGCGCTGTAGGTATCTTCGCCGAAGCGGAAGGTGCGCTCGGCAGGCACCTTGTTGAGGTATTCAAGGCTTTTACCGATGCCATAGGAGAGATTGTCCAGAAACAGTCCGTCTGAAAAAACGGGATAATCCTTGACAGAAAGCCGGATCAGCGCTGCCCCGGGCTTGACGGGGGGCTTTTGAAAAAGGGTGCAGCCGGTGGCCATCAAAAGGGCCATGCTAAGGGTGAACAGCTTTATGTAAGGATAGATTCGGTCTGTTTTTTTCATGGGGTGGCGTTTTCACGGGAAAAGGTGCCGCTCTTTCCGCCGGTTTTTTTCAGCAGGCAGATATCGGTGATGGTCATGGCTTTGTCGATGGCCTTACACATGTCGTACAGGGTGAGGGCCGCTACGGAGACGGCGGTCAGCGCCTCCATTTCAACCCCGGTCTGGTCCACGATGCGCGCCGTTCCTTCGATGCGGATGGCGTGGCTGGCTGCATCGGGAAAAAAATCCACCTGCACGTGGGTGAGCTTCAGCGGGTGGCACATGGGAATCAGGTCAGCGGTCTTTTTGGCCGCCATCACCCCGGCGATGCGGGCCGTCTCCAAAACATTTCCCTTGGACATCGTGCCGGCAACAATCCGCTGGAAGGTCTCCTCGGTCATATGGATCATGGCCTGCGCCACGGCGGTCCGCTGGGATGGCGTTTTTTTGGTCACGTCCACCATGCGCACACGGCCCTTGTCATCGATATGGGTCAGTTCGGACATCTGTTTCTCCCGGTCGCCTTTTACCGGCTTCAGGCAAAATATTCAGTTTTGGCGGTCACCGTGGTTTTGATGGCATTGAGGGTGTCGGTCAGGGCACCGATGACATTTTCCCGAAAGTCGCCGGCAACCACCAGCATCATCACGTCGTCCCCGATGGAAAGATCTGTGTCAGCGGCAATTTCCACCTGGATGTCCACGATACCCGGCCGGGATCTCTGTTCGGCAAGCACCTGCGCCAACTTGTCCCGGTCGACGGCCACCCGCAGGCCCGTCACCTTGCGGCCGTCGCGGGAGGTGCCCCGGACCACGCCGTTGTGGCACAGAATCATCCCCACCCGATCATAGGACGGGTGCGTTCTAATTTTTGAAATTAACGTGTCTGCATTCATTTTCTCATTTTCTCCTCAGCGGTTCTCTTGATGAAGGGCTTCCGCCCGTGCCAGATCATCGGGGGTATTGACATTGAAAAAGGAGATCAGCTCCGGATCGACCTCACGCAGGTCAGCCTCGGCAATCGTTTTCACCCGCACCTTTCGAAACAGTCCTTGAATCTTCAATCGGTCTCGCTCCAGCTGCCACACCATGGCAGGCAGGCAGGTTTTTTTATACACGGCAAACATCGGCTCATAGCCGGCCGATGTGGATGGAATGATGAGATCCGCTTTGCGTCCGATGTTGTCCAGCACGCGCTGAATCAGCGCGCCGTTAATAAACGGCGTGTCGCAGGCAGCAAAAAAGGCGTATTCATGGGCGGCGGCGAACAGGCCGGCATGGAGACCGTTGAGCGAACTGCGCACCGAATAGTGGTCGGTAACGATCAGGGCATCCACCTCCATGTAGGCCGCCGGATCGTTGGTCACCAGGACGATCTGATCGAACAGCCGGGTATAAACTTCCAAGAGGCGATCCACGATGCGCTTCCCGCCGATACGGATGAATGCCTTGTTTTGTCTGCCAAACCGCTTATTTTGTCCGCCGGCGAGAATCACACCGGTGCAGGGAGCCGCCATTAACAAATGGTTCCGTCTTAAATGGTTGTTGCAAAGCCGGAAGGATGCCTTACCGCCGCGAAAACCGCCGGCCCTTTCGAACCGGAACATAGAAAAAACCCTTTTGAAAAGCAAGGTTATTCCGGGATTCTTGGCTTGCCATGGCGTTTCCCATGGGTTAGGTAGTGTTCATCCAGAAATGGTAGATTCTGGTCCAGACCAAGGCCGTAGCGATGTTGACACCGCAGGCGTAGCAGCGTTAGGTCGAGAATAGCGCTGAAGCTTC
Source organism: Desulfosarcina sp. (assembly GCA_014237405.1). Lineage (GTDB taxonomy): Bacteria > Desulfobacterota > Desulfobacteria > Desulfobacterales > Desulfosarcinaceae > Desulfosarcina. The sequence continues at coordinate 22,443 of JABZFO010000087.1, forward strand.
ACTACGTGCTCAATAGAGCGAAAACGCAGGCCTGGGCCGGAAGATGCCATTTATGGCAACCATCGGACAAGGCAGGAGCATTATGGGCGTACACCAGCATCGACAAGCGGCACCGGCATCGATTGGTGTGGGTATCCTGTCGGTTTCCACCACCCGGGCGCTTGAGAACGACGAGAGCGGACTGTGGATTGCCAGACGGGCAAAAAAAGAGGGGCTCGAGATCCGGTTCCACCAGGTGGTCACCGACGACATCACCGCCATCCGCGAGGCTGCTTTAAAGGCCATCCGGAACCACCTCCTCCAGGCCCTGCTGGTCACCGGCGGCACCGGCATCACCCCCAGGGATGTCACCATCGAAGCCATCAAACCCCTGTTTGCCAAGGAGATGAACGCCTTCGGAGCCATCTTCGCCCAACTCAGCTACGAAGAGATCGATTCAGCCGCCATCCTCTCCCGCGCGGCAGCCGGCGTTATCGGCAGCACCGTGGTCTTCTGTATGCCCGGCAGCAAAAAAGCCTGCCAGCTGGCCTGCAAAGCGCTGATCTTCCCCGAACTGGGGCATGTGGTGGCCCATATTAAATAGTGCC
>JABZFO010000086.1 GCA_014237405.1 Desulfosarcina sp.
AAAAGGCAAAAAAGCTCTCCGGCATCACCAAACGCATTACCTCCCATACGTTTCGCCACTCTTTTTCCACCCACCTGCTGCAGTCCGGTACCGATATCCGTACGATCCAGAGTCTTCTGGGTCATGCTGATCTCTCCACGACCATGATCTATACCCATGTGCTGCGCCAGGAGGGGCAGGGCGTCAAAAGTCCGCTGGATTCGTTGGAATTTGGCAAGGATTTTGATCGATAATGTCGGGCAGAGGAAAATTGTGCATTCCTTCTCTCTTCTCAGCCACACGGGTTATGGCGCCATCATAACACCAGTCCCCACACGGCCATCCACCTTGAGGCTAAACGGACGTGGACTGGCGGCATGCACGACATGGGCTTTTTCATCGACCACAGGAAGAGCGGCAAGCCATGGCCAGTCTATGCGATCGCCATGGCCGTCACCAACATTCAGATAACTGATCCCCAGGGAGGTGATGTTGTGGAAAAAATGGGACCCCTGTGACGGGTCGGCATGAATCCGCGGGTGGACGGTTTCCACGATGGCGCCAACCCCGCAGATGTCCGCCCAGCCCACCGGGATACCCAGCCAGCGGTCCGCCGATCCCCATCGCCCAGGGCCGATCAGGATGTATTTTCGGTTTTCTTTTACCAGCCGGGCATTGATCTGGGAAATCTGTTTGGCGATATCGATGGTGCACGCGGGATCAAACCGATCCGGCTTGACATAGATGATATCGGATATGCCGGTGGTGATAGTATTGCCAAGCGCCCGGTGGGAGATGCAGAACGCCTGGGCACGGTCGGCCTCGGTAACGTCCACCGCCAGCATCTCTTCCCGGGCGCTCATGGGGCGTATCTGCAGGACGGCAAACCTGACTTTTTCCGCAGGATTTTCAGGAAGATCAACAGCAAATTCGATTTCCACGGGGCACCCCAGTTCTTTACGGCCAAAGGCGAGCAGCGTGCTTAAAAGATCCGGCAAGGGAAGGGTGTCATACTTTAAGACAGAGGCAAAGGTCAATACCGGATAGCCGTTTGGTGTGAGACTATCTCGGATGCGGTGTTCATGGGGAATGTAAGTACTGGTAAGCATCCGGACCGGGTATTCGTCAGCGGCATCTGCGATATCACGCATTGAAAGGGTGGCGGCATCATTGATTCCCAGCGGGCACGTCGTCGTACCCATTTGCAGTGCGTAAAACTTGGTTTGCGAATTCTTCAGGATATCTTCCACCGTTGATAACTGGGGCAAAATTTTAGGGAATCGGGGTGAGAACCGCATGGTCTTCTCACCCTCCATGACCGTCTTACCAAGCCCCAAGGCAATGCTGGCGATGCCGTCTTCGGGTTTCATCCTTGAGAACGGATAATAGTTTTCGGACTGAGCGACCCCCGAAATGGACGGATAGAAATACTTACCATGGCAACTTCCCACCATCCGCTGGACGATGACTGCCATTTTCTCGTTTTCAACGCGATTCCCCACGCGCCGGGAAAATGCCTTGGGGGCCTTGAAATAGGTGGACGCGTAAACCATCTTGATGGCGTCGTTCAACTGCACCAGCCGGCAGTTCAAATCCTCATGGTCATTGGCGAGCAGGTAGGTTTTATAGAGCCCGGCATAGGATTTAAAGGGGGCATCTTCCAACAGACTGGATGACCGTACGGAGATGGGATATCGGATACGGGAGAGAAACGCGGCCAACTGCGTTTGTATATTTCCGGGAAGGGCTGCCTCCAAGAATCGTTTGGCAAAAACCTCATCGGGCAGGTCCTGTTTGGCCATATCTTGGAGCTGGTTTATCTCCATGAACGCATCGAAGCCCTCGGTAGTGATCACCATTGTCTGCGGCACAAAGGTGTCTACCATCTCGAAGGCCGCCCACCGGGATGACTGCCGGTAGAGCATGGCGGACATGAAAGCCAGTCCCCGTGCTTTTCCCCCGAGAGATCCTTTTCCGATTTTTAAAAAATCCGTATCCGGCTCGACTTTATCGGCGTCAAAGTTGACGATGACCCCTTTTTGCCGGTGTATTCGCTGATTTTTAATCATTTGGACCAAATGTCGGCGATGGTCTTCAATGCTGTCGAATTCGTTATCCCGCAGTACGCGGACCCGGGAGGCCAACTCCACTTCGGCGAGCGAAAACAGCCAACGTGAGAAATCGTTTCGGTGGCAGTGAAATTCGAATGCCTCTTCTGGAATCTCTCTCATCTTCTGTTCCAAGGTGTATAGATCCGTCGCTTTAGCGATGTCACGGCCATCGGGCATCTTGAAGGTAAAATCACCGAACCCCAGGTAATCCATTAAAAAAGAGCGGATCTTCTCGTTCAGTGCGGACGAGTTTTTATCGATGAAGCACGCCGGAATATCGGCGGCCAGATCGGCGTTGTGGGGTTCCGAACTGGCCAGCAGCAGGGGGATATCGAACCGGTCCTGACGGATATAGCGTAATAGATCCAAACCGGCACTTGCATCCAGTGTGCCGCGGCGCGGGAAGCGCACATCTGAGATCACTCCCAGAATAAAGTCCTTGTACTGCTCGTAAATATCCAAGGCCTCCTCAAACGTGTTCCCCAGCAGAATTTTGGGGCGGGCCCGCATGGAAAGAAGGCGATGCTCTTCATTGAGCCCCTCCTCGATAACGGCCTGGGTTTCGATGACCAGTTCCTTATATAAAACCGGCAGCAGGGTAGAGAGATAGAAAGGGGAGTCTTCGACAAAGAGGATGATCCTGATGCCCGCACAACGGGTATCATGAACGACATTGAGCTGGTCTTCGACGCTTTTGATGATCGCCAATAATAGGCCGGCATCGCCCGTCCAGAAAATCGTGCGGTCAATGGAGGCAAATAGTTTTCGGGACGGTGAATGTACCTCCGGGAGCGACTCCTGGTGCGTGAGCAGGATCACGGGCATGTCGGGCGCATTTTGCTTGATATCGTCGGCGATCCCACAGGCATCGGCATCGGCGGCACGGGAGATGATAATCACAAGATCGAACTCGCTGCTGTCCAGACATTCCAGCGCTTGTTCCGTGGTGGATACCCAGGTCAGGCGCGGCGGTCGGCTCAGATTCAGTCCCTTGTATTCATGGACGATATGTTCCGACAGCCGGCAGTCTTCCTCCATGATCCATGCTTCGTAGGAGGTGGAAATTAACAGCACCTGGTCCACTTTTTTACGCATCAGGTCGTGGAACACCTTGAAGCGGGATGTCTGGTTTTGCGTCTCCTTGAATGTCATGTGTCATCACTCCGGTTTGAATTCCGGATATGGGAAAATCCGATCATAGACCCAATTGTATACATAGGTGTATCCGAGATAGAAAAGGGTAAATCCCAGATCCATGGCCAATGCCTTTACTATAGTGAGAGACAGCCACCAGGCTATGGCCGGAACACTGATGATAAGGAACCCCCCTTCAAATAAAAGGGCGTGGACGGTCCGAAGCATGAAACCGCGTTGGGCGGGATTGCGTCCACTTTTCAACAGCAGAATATCGAAATAGTAATTGTAGATCATATTCCAGACCATAGCCAGGACGCTGAAAAAGATACCCAGAACGCCTGTCTTCATCAGATCCGTTCCAAATCCCCACGCCGCCAGCGGTACGGCTATGATCAGACCAAAAATTTCAAAAAAAACAGCATGCCGTATACGGTCTTTTGCATTTCGGATCTGCATGACAGTCACTATTCAAACCTTAGATTACAATGCCCCGGCATTTACTAAATGAACCAGTTTGCCCTGCCCGGCTTTTTCCATTCTTGACAGAGCCCGTTGAAAAATCATTGCCGCTGCCAGGGCGTCGCCCAAGGCCGTGTGCCGTTGGTAAATTTGAATTCCCAGATGGTTGGCGATATGATCCAGGCTGTGCTGATCATTCTTTTGCATGGGAATATGCCCAAACCGACCGGCGAATAAGCGCTTATGCCGTCTCATTGGGGTGTAGAATTGCGGAAGAATAACCTGCTGGCATAATGGCACGGTGTCCACAACCATATTCTGAAGTTCAAAGCCGTGATGTTCGGACATTATCCGGTTGATGAACGCCAGGTCAAACGCCGCTTGATGGGCCACCATGATATCGTGCCCCAGAAACATCAGAAATTCGTCCAAAGCTTTTCCGGCAGTTGCGGCATTCTTCACCATGTCCGGCACGATGCCGTGCACCTTTATGGCCGCCGAGGGGATATCCCGCTCCGGGTTGACAAAGATGTTGAACATGTCGCCCATACGGATCCGCCCCGATTTGATCCGAAATGCGCCGATGCTCAAGACCCTGTCTGTTTTCACTTCAAGCCCGGTGGTTTCCAAATCCACCACCACGTATGAATAGGATCGCGCCGGCTGAAAAAGACTCAGATGATCGAGGGCCCGGAGGTTTTCACGGCCAACGGGACTGACAGGCCTGTTTTTGAGATGGAGCCTTAGCAGGTGGTTTTGAAGCCAGGCCACTAGAAAATAAAACATCTGCTCGCCGCTATACTTTTGTCTGATACCGTATTGACAATTTCTCCTGCAACCGGCTGACGATGGCAAAACTCTCTTTCAACCATTTGCGCTGAAGGTTATTGAGCAGGGCCGGGTCGATAAAATTATTCATAAAATCGCCCCGGGATCGCGATCGAAGGTGATGGCTGATCCGTATGAAATTGATAAAATCATAGGCATCGTCAACCTCCGATAGGAATCCCGGCTCAATAATCCCCTTATCCGCGATGGCCTCCAACCGCTCCATGGTGTTGGTGGTGGTGATCCCCGACTCAAGGGCCAGCACCCGGGCGGCATCCACCACCGGTGTCAAGCCTTTCAGCTTGAGGTTCAGTTCATTCTCGTGCTCACCGGACTTTTCCACCACAAACTGTCGAATGAACCCCAGCGGGGGTTTATTGATAAGCGCATTTTTGGCCAGTTGCCGGATAAAGTACTTGCTGCCACTTGTCATTCCATTGAGTTTCATCCGAAGTCCGGCGGCATCTTCCAATTGGCCAGCGATCCCCCTGAAGTCAAAAAAGATGGTGGCCATGCGGAGGGCAAAAGGAGTGGGGTCGGATATCCATCCCGTGAATATTTTCTCCCAATCACCGGCCCGCATGCACCACTGGGGATTGCCGGCCATGATGCCCCCGGTGCACCTCGGGATTCCGTATCGATCGAGGGCATCCACAACGCGTCTGGAAAGACGCAGGAACCAATCCTTTACCTGATCGTCTTCCCCATCCGGAACATCTTGGTACAAGAGTGCGTTGTCCTGATCGGTGAGCAGTGTCTGCTCCTGCCGGCCCTCGCTTCCCATGGCCAGCCAGCAGTACGGAACCGGCGGATAGCCGTGGCCCTCGTCCGCCATCTCCCTTTCATTGAGGTGAATAAATCTTTTGGCGACCCGCTCGTTTAACTCGGCAAACAGGGCCACCATGGGCCTTACGGAACCGCTACGGCGCATGGCCATTTCGAGTACCCGGTCAATTTTGGGCCTTAAACCGACCAGGCTGTTCACCGATGTTGATTTGTCAATATCATCAATCATGCCCACGGGCGAGCTGCCGATTTCAATCTGGAAATCCTGCTCACAGATAATCCCCACAGCACGCTCATTTTCAATAACTACCAGATGGCTGAGCCGGAAACGGCTCATTTCAAGAAGCGCATCAAACGTATAGGCCCGGGGAGAGATGGTGCAAACCGGCGCGCTCATGATCTCATGGACCGGCGTCTGCAGGCTGAGACCATCAGCTATGATTTTGCTTCGAAGATCTGCATCCGTGACGATACCGGCCGGTCCACCGGTGTCGCCTGTCACCACGATGGATCCAACCCGACGCTGCTTCATCTTCCGGGCAGCCTGCTGGGCTGTCGTCTTAAGGCCGCATGTGAGAACATCGCCTGCCATCAACTCCGAGACCCGTTTACCTGTCAGAAACATGTCAATATCAAGCTTGTTTTCCGGGGTATACAGGGACCGCTTGTGGTCGGCGGATTCCCGCACGGCCTTGAAATTTCTGGCCAGTGCTGAATCAAAATACCGCTTAAACGCATCATTTGCGTTCAAGATGGATTTAATCACATCCCTGGGGATGAGAAAAACGATCAGGTCCTCTTCCACGCAGACATTAAACAGCGCTTCATGTCCCTTCAACAGACTGAGGGCGCCGAAGAACTCCCCTTCGCCTCGCATGTCGACCAGGATTTCTTCGTTTGATTCATCCGTGATGGTCACGCGGGCACAGCCCGTCTGAATAACGAACAGGTGTCCGCCCGATTTCTCACCCATCCGGATAAGCATCTCCCCCCGGGGATAAAAGGCAATCTCGGCCCGGGATACAATATCCTGCAGTACATCCGGTCCGAGGGTATTGAAGGGCGCCACTTTTTTTAGGAAATCCAATACCTGCGGCAGGGGATAGTCGCTCAAAACTCTCTTCCTCCCGTACCCGTTACATCACTCCTGATTGTGGGATTTATTTATGCCGAGGCATTAACGTCTTTCAAGGTGTCACGCAATCTGTTAAGGACCTCGTCGATTTCTTTTTTTGCTACAATCAGCGGCGGCTCAAAACGGATGGCCTTTGCATTGATCAGGGTCCCTGCAACGAGAACTTTACGTCTGAACAGACCGGCAGCCACTTTGTATCCGACGTCACTATTTATGAAGTGCTGTCCGATAAGAAGACCTTTGCCGGTAATTTTTTCATATATGCCGGGGAACTCTTCAGTAATTTTGTTGAGTTCACCCATGAAATAATCACCAAGCTCAGCTGCACGCTGGGGCAGGTTGTCTCTGAGTATTACCTGGATAGTGGCGATCGCTGCTGCGCATGACATCGGGTTTCCACCGGTTGTTGTGGTATGGATAAACGGATTGGGTTCTTCAAATGACGGTTCAACGTTCCAGTGGTCAACGCCCCAGAGCACACCGGTTCTTCCAAGACCTGTTTGAACTTCGTCACAGATCATCAGGACACCGTATTTTGTACAGATTTCACGAACTTTCGGCCAGTAATCTGCCGGAGGAACGATAGCGCCGGCTTCACCCTGGATAGGTTCTGCTATAAAACCGGCAATCTCAATGCCGACAATATCACAGATTCCAAGCTGTTTTTCCAGCGCATCTGCATCACCAAAAGGAACGTAAAAGGTTTGTCCGCCATAAGGCTGCAGTGGCGCACGGAAATCCTTTTTGCCCATTACACTGAGGGAGCCGGAAGTTTTTCCATGGAATGCCTTAACAGTAGAAATGAAATTATGTTTGCCGGTGTGAAGTCTTGCAATTTTGAGCGCACCTTCAACAGCTTCCGTACCACTGGCAACGAAGAATGCATGGTCAATATTGCCGGGTGTGATTTCAGCGATCAGCTTTGCCAGAACACCACGCAGGGGGTCCATCAGTTCCTGGCTGGGAATACCGGATTTACCGGCCTGAACTCTAACCGCTTCAACGACTTCGGGATGTGACCAACCCAGATCGAGTGCGCCGTAGCCACCGAGGAAGTCAAGGTATTCGTTGCCGAAGTTGTCATAAAACTTTGCGCCTTCACCACGCCACTCGACTGCTCCATAATCACCGGCTTCTGTCATTGATTTGCGATATTCAACCCAGCCGGCATTAAAATGGTTTACGAAGTTATTCTTCGTTTCCTCTGAAATCCACTTAGCAGTGGTGTCGTCCAGTGTTGCTGTATCCTGTTTGATGATTTCCAGCCATTTGGCGGAATACTCAAGCGCGTTCTGAAAATTACTCATACGTCCTCCTATCAATAGTTTTTGTTTGCTTCAGCTTCATTGGCTGTAGCGCCTTTAATTTTGGTTCTTCTCCAATTTATCTGAAGGATCCGTTACAATGCATGTGCCTGTTTTACCTTCAAGGGCGTCCAGCGCTTTGTCCAGGCTTGTGATTATGGCTTTCTTGCCGCTCCAGCGAACAAATCTCATGGCTGCATCCATTTTGGGTCCCATGGAACCGCTGGCAAACTGACCCTCCTCCTGGTATTTTTCTGCTTCATTTAAAGTGATCGTTTCCAGGGCTTTCTGGTCCGGTTTGTTGAAATTGATATAGGCATTTTCAACATCCGTCAGGATCAACAGGTAATCGGCATTGAGTACCTGGCCCAGTTTATTGGCAGATAGATCGCAGCTGTTTGATCGCTTTTTTTTCGTAAATATCAACCGGTTTCGGTGAGGGTACAACACGGCGCCAGCCTTTTTCCTGACCGGGTTTGGCTTCTTTTACGATATAGCCTTTTTCGTTTTTCAGCGCCATGGCCTCTTCTTCAGTATAAAAAGGGCCGACCGGTTTTGACGGGTTCTGAAAGTCAGGATCATCATTATCAACAACAACCTGGGTAATCATGGTGGCAACGGGATAATCCAGACCTTGTTGTAAAAAATGATATCCGATGCGGTTTTGAAACATCCATCCTATTTGTCCCTGTGTCATAGCACCGCAGCAGGCCAGTGTCTGCGGAGGAACAATGTCTTTTGCCTCTTCCTGCTGGATCAGCAGTGCACCGGCCTGGGGGCCGTTGCCATGGGTCAGCACCTGGAGATAACCGGCCTTGCAAATACGTGTAATCTGTTTTGCAGTGATATCTACCTTTTTAAACTGCTCTTCAGTTGTTCCTTTTTCGTCGGCCTGTTTTATTGCATTGCCACCCAATGCGATAACTACCAATTCTTCGTACATGGATAGCCCCCTTATTGAATCTTAAGACATAATGAGAACAAGCAATGCTTTTTCCGTGTGCATTCTGTTTTCAGCTTCATCAAAAATAACTGAATGTGAACTGTCCATTACTTCATCCGTAACTTCAACACCGCGGCCAGCCGGCAGGCAATGCTCAAAGATTACGTCCCTGTCGCACTTTTTAATCATGTCCATGGTTACCTGGTAAGGTGCAAAAGCTTCCTTTCTTTCATCCACTTCGCCTTCCTGACCGATCCAGTACCAGACATCCGTATAAATGCAATGTGCATTCTTTGTAGCTTCATCAATATCTGCGGTCTGATTGAAAACACCGCCGGATACCTTGTTGTTTGCTTCGAACAGGTCACTCCATTCAGGAAGGATCTGGTATTTTTCAGGTGCGCAATGGGTGTAGTTCATGCCCAGCTTGGAGCAGATCATTGCCAGGGAATGAGCAGGCTGTGTCCGATCACCAAAAAAGGTGACATTCATTCCTCTAAGGTCGGTACCGAATCTTTCCATCATGGTATAAATGTCAGCTAATGCCTGGCAGGGATGGTTAACATCCGTCATGGCGTTTATAACCGGAACGTCTGAGTATTTTGCAAATTCTTTCAGCTCTTTAAAATTATTCCAGCGAATCATGATGACATCATGATAACGACTCAATACTTTTGCCGTATCGTAAATGGATTCTTTAACACCAAGATGAATTTCACCGGGTTTCAGGTAAAGTGAAAACCCCCCCAGCTGCTGCATGCCGAGCTCAAAAGAGATACGTGTACGTGTTGAACCCTGATCGAAAATCATACCCAGAGATTTGCCGGCCAGGTAAGGGGGGAACTGACCGCGTTTGGCTTCAAGTTTTAATTCTCTGGTTGTCTCCAGCATCATCATAATTTCTTCGCGGGTAAAATCCTGAAGCTGTAAAAAGTGTCTTCCTGTTAAACTGCTTTTCATAATGGCCTCCTTTTTATTCAGGTATCATACTACAAAATTCGCCACTTAATCTATTTTCGAACCATATAAAACAAAAATCATCCCTATGTCAAGAAAAATAATTCGAAAAAGAAACCAAAAAAATAAAAGTGGCCGATTATCGAACGTGGCCGGTTTCTGAAAGATGTGACGAATGAAATAAAAATATCTATAACCAGCTTAAATAATTAATAAAACGCAATAATCGGGTAAAGTTATCGTCTTTCTGGCTGAATTTTAAATGTCGAATTGAAAAAAAAATAACAACATAGACATGTTAATAATTCCAATCTTGAATGGGGGAGAACAATTTCCGGGGTTTTCGTTCAAGCATTAAATAGATGTTTTAGATCGAAAATCGAATGCAAACATTCGAAAGCCACTTGGAACGAGGTCGATTTTGTGCTATATGGTGTCAAACTAAAAAATGAAGCCTGAATATTACGGCCCGTAAAGCGAGGACGAATGAGAGACAATATTGATGAAGTTGATTCTAAAATAATCCACCTTCTTAAAAAAAATGGCAGAACGCCGAATACGGAACTGGCCAAAAAGCTTAAGATTTCTGAAACCGCAATCAGAAAACGTTTAAAACGCCTTTTTGATAATGAGATAATCCAGGTTGTTGCAGTCGTCAATCATCGTAAAATCGGATATAAAATTGATGGCAACATTAAAATTAAAATTGATACCAAGAAGACCGAGCAGATTATCCGGGAACTGGAGGCTATAGATGACCTCTGGTATATTGCGCTACTGACCGGCGGCGCAGATTTTGATGTGGAATTCAGTGTAAAATCCCAGGGAGATCTCAGGGGACTGCTTGCCGACATTTATAACATAGATGGCGTAATCAATGCCGAACCTTCATTCAGGCTTCAGCTTGTGAAGAACCGTTATGATTGGGAGACACCGAAGGCGGGGGCGATGCCAATGTAAAATCAGAGCGTCCTATCATATGGTAAAGGCGTCCTAAGAAGAGAGAACAGGATAGTACAGATTATCATTTGCCTGTCGGCTGCTGCTGTGTAATGCAGTGTACACAGCCACCGCCAAGCAGGATCTCGCGTCCGGGAACGCCGACGACCTTCCTGTCCGGAAAAACCTTTGCTATCAATTCCATTGCCGGTTCATCATATTTATCATCAAAAAGCGGAACAACCACACCGCCATTGGCAATATAGAAATTAACATATGAACCTGCCAGGCGGTCACCCGCATTTCTTGGTTCGGCATCTTCATCATAATCGATGCCTTCGCTTTCTTCCCGGGTCATAACCATTGGGCCGGGCTGGTACAGTTTATGGATCTTGAATTTTCTGCCTTTTGCGTCAGTACTGTTTTCCAGAATTTCCAGAGCCTCTTTTGAAATTTCATACTGCGGATCAGATTCATCGTCTGTCCATGTCAGCATCACTTCACCCGGTCTGACAAAACATACTAAATCATCTACATGGCCATCTGTTTCGTCGAGGATAATACCTCTTGGAAACCAGATGATTTTTTCAATATTCAGGTATTGGATCAGGTATTCTTCAATCTCTTCTTTTGAAAGATGCGGGTTTCTGTTTTCATTGAGCAGGCACTCTTCTGTTGTCAGAAGTGTGCCTTCACCATCGACATGAATTGCGCCGCCTTCCAGAATAAGGGGCGCCCTGTAGCGATCGATGGTTTCAATTTCCATTACTTTTCTGCGGATCTTTTTGTCCTGGTCCCAGGGAAAATAAAGTCCTCCGTTAAAACCACCATATGCATTGAAGTCCCAGTCAACACCGCGAACATCACCCTTGTCATTTACCACAAAAGTAGGACCCATATCCCGCATCCAGGAATCGTTTTGAGAAATTTCAACCACACGAACATCATCAGGAAGCAGGGCGCGCGCATTATCATACTGGCCGGCATTAACGCAGACTGTTACAGGTTCGAACCTGGAAATCGCCTTTGCAACCTCAACGAATGCCTTTTGAGCCGGTTTTCCGCCATTTCTCCATGTATCCGTACGTTCCGGCCATAACATCCAGCAGCCCGTATGGTGTTCATATTCACCGGGCATCCGGTAGCCATCTTGTCTGGGTGTGCCGGCTATTGTTTTTGCCATGGATCCTCCAACTATCAGTGTCTGACCGGAAAATTCGTTCAGACACAATTTTGAATGTTGAATTTTAAATGTTGAATTGAGAAAAGGTTCGGGTACAATTATTGTAATGCGAACGGCCGGAATAAAACCACGGATTTTAGTATGGATTTACTCCGGCCGGACTTGTGTTCGTTGTACAATGTTTTTTGTTAATCTTATACGGTACTGGGTTTTTTCCCGAAAATACCGATCCAGTTTTTCATGGGAAGCGCGTTGCCGTCAATATCCACCAGTGGTTTGGGCGCATCCATTTTCTGTGTGGCCAGGGAAACCACCACCAGTATCAATATGGACGCAATCAGGCCCCATACGGAACTGATGTACAAAGAATCCCACATGGCCCAGTCAAAATAAACCACGTTTTCTTCTATGATGCCTATATTGGCTTCCTTGGTTACGGGAAGATAGATGAAATAGGCAATTATCCATGCTATGAAACCACCGAAAAAAGAAGATATTGCGCCGTAGTTGTTGGCTTTTTTCCAAAAATAGGCTGCAGCGTAAGGTGCAAACAGGCTGACCAGCAGGACGGTCCAGGCAACCACCATTAAATTGTATATCGCCTGGAAGTAAAGGGCCAGGATCAATGATATCACCGTGACAATGGGAACGAACAGCTTGGTTGCCTTCAGGGTCTGTTTTCCATCGGCGTCGGGTTTGAAGTATTTCAGCCCATTATACCCCAGCACGGAAGAGGCTGCCAGGATAGCGCTGTCCGAGGAGCTCATCAGGGCCGCCACAAGGGCGCTGACAAAAATAACGGCAAAAAATGGATTGAGGTGTTCTACTGCCATTAAAAGGAGAATCTTATTCAAGGCGTCGTCAATGCTCAGATCCGGGTTTAGGTGGAAATAGACCATGCCGATAATAACGGGCATCATTCCTACAGTAACATAGAGTAGCCCGGCGAGATAGCTGGAGTGTACCGCTGTTTTTTCATCTTTGGCAGAAAGAACGCGCTGCATGAGATCCTGGGCCGGAATGCTTCCAAGGCCGATGGCGAGCCATGCGGCAATCCAGTAAAACCAGCCTTTATAGCCGGTATAGTACATATAGCCGGCATTTCCTAGCTCCTGATCGGCGGCCGATTCGGGTGTGGGAATAAAAGACCACTGGTTTATGCCCATCCAGTTGTGCCCGGGGTCATTAGAGAAAAGGACGTCCCAGCCGCCCATCAGAGGGACCGCCACATACAGCATCGCTACCATGCCCACCGTTAAAATAGTGACCTGGATAACATCGGTCAGCGTGACCGCCCACATACCGCCAAGATAGGTATAAACGACCAGGATAACGGTTGAAATTAATATTCCGGCCACCAGGGGGATGCCGCTGAAATAGTGAATGATGGTGCCGAAGGCCACCAGTTGCGCCCCGACCCAGCCCATTTCCGCCACGCAGAGTGTCAGCGTGGCCAGCACGCCCATCTTTATGCTGTACCTTAACTCAAACAGGTCTACCAGTGTCAGAAATTTTCCCCGTCGCATTATGCGGGCAAAAAAGAACCCTGTTAACAGCAGACAAACTGCAGCCCCCCAGGGGTCAAAAATGACTCCCTGGTTCCCGAAAATATAGGCATTCCCTGCGCCACCCATACAGGTTCCGGCACCGAACCAGGTGGCAAAAAGTGTGCCCGTACAAAATAAAATACCGAGCCGGCGACCGGCGACAATGTAATCGGTGGCGGTTTTAACTCTTTTTGATGCGTACCACCCAATAAATAACATGAGGGCCATGTAAATGCCCAAACCAACTAGAACCCAGTTACCATATTCATAAGATCCCTCCATAATTTTCTCCCTTGTCAATTGTTTTTGTTACCTGTCGGCGGCAAACCATGCCGGCAGCAACTGTCTACTTTGCCTTCTGCCTATCCACCGAAAATCGGCTGAAAAACCTTTATCACGGTGCCGTCCTCCACGACGCTGCCGGCCTTGACAATGCAGCCGTTTGCCGAAACAAAGCCGATTTTTGATTCGGGGATTCCAAGATGGGCAACAATGTCGGCGATACTGGCGCCATCCTGGATCTCAACATCAAGGCCCTTTGCTGAATCATAATGCTCAAATTTTTTTCTAAGGGTCCCGGACAGTTTGACGATCACCCTGGCCATATGGGTGCTCCTGCTAAAAATCGAAGGTGGAATCCATTTGTTCGTCACTGATCACCACTACCGAGTTGTGGGGGGGAAGTGGTTCTTCGTAGAACATTTTGGGCAGCCGGTCGTCTTTGGCGGTAAATCCGGCCCTTTTGTTAAAATCTAGCTCTGCTTTTAACACCTGACGGCCCAGTGAGCCCCAGTCATCTTCTCCGAACGGCTCACCGGATTTGGCGGAAACCATGGTATACACATTTTCCATTCCACCCGGGGCCGCGAGACCGGTTTGGGCAAAATCGCAGATTCCCATGCTGTCGACGGCGGCCATGTGCAGCTGTGTATCCCGGGACGCCTCGACCTGACCCTCTGCCGACAAAGGATCCAGGGTTCCCCCGAAGTCGGCCAGATTTTGATCCACCACCCAGCCGGCGGTGTGATCACCGCCCATGGGTGTTGTTGCGTAGGTCACCGCCATCCCCTGCAGGGCTCTGGGATCATAGGCCGCGATGCTCTGACCCTTAATTACCGGTACCCGCTGGTGGTTGAAGTGCTTTCCCACGGCGGCCGGGCCGCTGCCGAGAATTTTTCCAAAGTCGGTCCCCTTCCCGATCTCTTCCACCATTTCAATGGCTGCGCGGCCGTCGCCGAAATCTTTATAACCCGCATCCATGGCCACGGCCACGGCTACGCCGGTACTCATGGTGTCTATCCCGATATCGTCGCATAAAAAGTCAAGCCGGGCGATAACATCGAGATCATCATTGCCGATCATGCCGCCCATGGCCCATATAGTTTCATATTCGAGGGAGGATGTGACGTATTTGCCGTTTTCATCGACATATTCGTTTGAGCAGTTGATGATACACTGAGCACACCCCTGGTGGGTGGTCTTTCCGCCGCGTTTTTTGATGGTTTCAGCCAGAGCATCCCCATTGATTTTTTCAGCCTGTTCAAACTGTCCCTTTGTGGCATTAAAGCAGGGAAAGGCTCCGGCTGCATTAATGGGATCTACCAGTACGGCGGTTCCCAGTTCGGGCAGTGTCTCACTGCTGAATTCGTCCTCTTTCACGGCCTTTGCGTAGGCTCTTGCCGCCGTTTTGAACTTATCCGGATCAGCCAGGGTGTCTGCCATTTTTCCGCCCCGGGCCACCAATACCGCTTTGAGACCCTTTGCCCCCATGACAGCGCCCAGACCGCCCCGTCCAGCTGCCCGGCAGGGTCTTCCGTCCAAATCCGACGTCTGGATGGACGCCGTGGCGAACTGGAAATCCCCGGCCGGCCCCACACAGGTGACGCTATGTTTGTCGCCGTGATCGGCCTTTAATTTTTTTACCAGATCATAGGTGCGCATACCTTTATAAGGCGCTGCATCCATGAGTTTTGCCTGGCCGGTCAGGTCGATGATAAGGATGCAGGTCTCATTTTGAGGGATTTTGCCCTCAACGATTACCGCCGTAATACCGAGGCGGGCCAGGTCCGCAGACACGGTACCGCCCACATTGCTCTCCTTGATCCCCCCCGTGAGCGGACTCTTGGCGCCAATGGAAAGCCGGCTGGTGTTTATCAGCGAAGTTCCGCTTAAATAACCGGGCGCGAAGATCAGCTTGTTTTCCGGACCCAGCGGGTCACACCCGGCCGGCACATCTTTGTTGATCATGATTGAGGTCAGCCCCCGGCCCCCGATGCCTTTATATTCTTCGGGTAGGTCCTCAGTCATTATTGTGCGATCGGTCATGTTTACTCTTACCAATTTCATGATTGCCTCCTTTTATAGCCAGTTGATACCGATGGTTTCGTAAAAAACCACTAACTTCTCAATAATTTATGGTAAGGGGTGATTCGTATTCAATTGGTTTAATACCGGGGTCATTCCGCGAAGGCATGCATTCAGCAATCCCCATTCATCGTCAACGCAATTTGTATACCAGAGATGAAATTACCCTGATTATCTACCTATATCAGAGACCTTTGGATGGATACCCGATACCGGCATTGCAGTTTGTCAGCCTGTTTTATGACAAACGGAATAATTTAATGCAGTATCGCATATAGTTTTATTGTTTTAGAAACCCGCGAGGTGAAAGGTGGGTCGGCAAAAAGCGTTATCCCGGCTGGGAACGCTTTAATTTTCTGGCGATTGTGGATTGATTGATGCCGAGAGCTTCGGCTGCTTTGGCCTGGGTGCCGTATTTTTCAAGGGCCTGGGTTAAAATGCGCCGTTCGACGGCGGCCATCACTTGAGGCAGGGTTTCACCGTCTTTCAGCATGTCAATTCCACAGGCGATCTGAGGTGGCAGGTGGGACGTTATGGCGGCTGGCAGATCTTCGACATCGATGCGCTGTGACTCCGACATGACCACCAGCCGTTCGCAGATGTTCATCAACTCCCGCACGTTGCCCGGGTAGTGGTAAGCAAGGAGGGCATCCAATGCCCGGCGGCTGAGCCTCGGCGGTTTGGAACTTTTTAATTTGGTGTTGAAATGGTTGATGTAATGCTGAATCAGGGAGAGTTTGCAGGCATCGCGCTCCCGAAGAGGGGGAACGGTGATGGGGATGACGTTCAGCCGATAAAACAGATCCAGCCGAAATTGCCCCTGCTCAACCATTTTTTCCAGATGTCGATGGGTTGCGCAGATAATCCGGACATTCAATTCTTTGGTCGTGGTGCCGCCGACCCGCGTCACCTTGCCGTCTTCCAGAAACCGGAGCAGTTTGACCTGTGAAGCAATGGGCAACTCCGCGACTTCGTCCAGAAAGAGGATTCCCTTGTCGGCCAGTTCAAAATAGCCGGGTTTGCCCTTTTGCGCCGCTCCGGTAAAGGCGCCCTTTTCGTAGCCGAACAATTCGCTTTCCACCAGGGTTTCCGGGATCGCGCCACAATTGACATGGATCATGGGCTTTTTTGCCCTTGCCGAATAGTTGTGGATCAGGTTGGCAACAACCCCTTTGCCGGTTCCCGATTCCCCCAGAATCAAGACGGTCGAGTTCACCTTGCTGACCTTTCGTGCCTGACGAAGGGCCTTGACCAGATTGGAACTTCGGGCAACAATTTGTCCCGACTCCAGTTCGGCAATCTGCATCTCCTGCATCCGGCGCTGAATCTGGTCGTTTTTGGCCAACTGGGCTTCAAGCTCTTCGCGCAGGGCATTGATTTCGGTGATGTCCCGTTCATTGACCACCACCCGGATCAGCTCACCTGCCGGATTGAAAACCGGATTGCCGGTCAGCATCAGTTTCCGGCCCTGGTGCGTCTGCTGCAGGATATTTTCCCGCTGACGGCTTTTCATTACCTTGAGTGTTACGGAAGTGTCGATAAACCCTTCATCAACGAGTTCATTGATATTGCGTCCGATGACATCCGTGGCGCGCAGCATGTTGAGCCGCTCGGAGGCGGCATTGATGCGCAGGATGGTGCCGTTGCCATCGCAGATCCACAAACCGTCATCGCTTGAAGCGATGATAGCGTCCAATTCGTGGCTCAGTTCCTGATAGGAGAGCATCTTCCGGGTGGTTTTTTCCAGTTCCGTGCGGTCTTCCAGAACACAAAGCACGCCGATGATGGTATCTTTGAAATTCATGGGTGCCAATCGTGCCAGGTAGGAAATCTCTCCGGCCTGGAGCTGCAATCCGCGCAAATCATTTCGATTTTTAAGGACCTGGCGCACATGGAGCCAGAAATCCGGCAGCGTGTTGGGGAGCAGGCTGCCGGGAAACAGTCCCAGGGTTTTTTGCACCCGGTGGTTGGAAATGACCACGATTCCTGACGGATCCAGCACAAAAATGGCGTTTCCGGAAGCGTTGAGCAAGGCTTTTGAAAATAAGCGCCAGTTGCGGGCGACACTGTCATCGGCCCGGCTCGAAAACAGCAGCGCGCCCAGTTCAGATGATGGTACAGCCGTTTTTGGGGGGGAGGGTTTCATAGTATAAGCGTAACCATAAAATCCTGATTTATGCAATACTGCATTTTTTTATCCGGCAACTGCCCGGATCGTTGTGCAACGTCCGACCCAGCATCCTTTGAACCGCCATTGAATACACCGGTAGTCCTGGATATTGGCTTCAATTGCCTCGTAGAGGGAAAACAGTGGTATGGCATTTGCTTTGCCATTAAAAGGACTGTTCTAACGGACGATGCCGCCGCATCAATTGCGCATTTACCGTCCCCAAGCCATTATTAAACAAAGGAGTTGCAGTTATGCCAGGCCGAAATCATGAACTTCTCGAAAAACGGAATCAGCATGTTCCCCAGGGACCCTTTAATATCACCACCGCATTTATCAAGGAAGCCCGTGGGGCGGTCATGGTAGATGTCGACGGCCGCGAACTCATCGATTTTGCCGGCGGCATCGGTGTGAACAACGTGGGACACTGCCATCCCAAGGTGGTGGCGGCCATCCAGGATCAGGCGGGAAAATGTATCCACACCTGCTTTCATGTGGCCATGTACGAGGCATACGTGGATCTGGCCGCGCGGCTCAATGACCTGGCACCCGGGGATTTCGCTAAAATGACCATGTTTGCCAACAGCGGTGCCGAAGCAGTAGAAAACGCAGTCAAGGTGGCCCGTTACGCGAGCAAACGACCGGCGGTTATCTGTTTCGAAAATGCTTTTCACGGGCGCACGTTATTGGGCATGACCCTGACCAGCAAGGTGAAACCCTACAAGTTCGGCTTCGGGCCCTTTGCCCCGGAAGTCTATCGGATGCCCTATGCCTACTGCTACCGGTGCCCCTTCGGATTGACCTATCCATCATGCGGGACCGCCTGTGCCGACTATCTCGAAGAATTTTTCATCAATTCTGTGGCCGCGGAACAGACAGCGGCCGTGATCGCCGAACCCATCCAGGGGGAGGGCGGTTTCGTCACGCCGCCCCCCGAGTATTTCCCAAAACTGAAAACAATCTGTGAGAAGTATGGCATTGCCTTGATTGTCGACGAAATTCAAAGCGGTGCCGGCAGAACCGGAAAGTACTTTGCCATCGACCACTGGGGAGTGATCCCCGATGTGATTACCCTGGCCAAAAGCTTTGCCGGCGGCATGCCCCTGTCGGCGGTGATTGGTCGCGCCGACATGATGAACGCATCCCATGTGGGGGGATTGGGCGGCACCTACAGCGGCAACCCCATATCCTGCCGCGCGGCTCTCGCCGTATTGGAGATCATGTTTGAGGACCAACTGCTTGAACAATCGGTTCAGCTGGGCGAAACCCTGCTGGCACGCTTCACGGCCATGCAGGATCGCTATGAGATCATCGGGGATGTGCGCGGCAAAGGCCCCATGCTGGCCATGGAGCTGGTGGAGGATCGTGAATCCAAGAAGCCGGCCACCGATAAAGCCAAGGCGCTGGTCAGCCGATGTTTTGAAAAAGGATTGGTATTGCTTTCCTGCGGTAATTTCGGCAATGTTATCCGCACCCTGATGCCGCTGGTCATCACCGATGCGCAGCTGGATAAAGGGCTGTCGATACTTGAAGAGAGTCTCGAGGAGATTTCCTAGTATCCATCCAGAAATGGCATCTTGCAGCCCAGGCCGGCGTTCTCACGTTATCGCAATCCTCGACGTAGCGCTGCTACGCCTGTGGTTGCGATAGCGCTGCGGCCTTGGCCTGAACTACAATCTACCACTTCTGGATGGACACTTTGCAAGACACGCCATCCGGCAATTGAATCGGTTTAGGATAATCGCAGGCAATGCGGTTCCTTGCTCGATATTGGATTAAGATCCGATAACCATCCTTCAATTGGAATTTGGGTTTTGATATTTGGTATTTTTCTGGCAGACACGGACAAGCGCCAACGATTTAAAAACGTCCATCATTTTAGACAGGCGATAAAGGACATCAAACATGCATGGTTTTTTTAAACAGGCACTGACGGTCGATGTGAGCAACCGATCCTGCCAGACGGAGATGTTGACCGACGCGTTTCTGCGCGCCGGTCTGGGGGGCAAAGGACTGGGAA
>JABZFO010000001.1 GCA_014237405.1 Desulfosarcina sp.
AAATGCCTTTCCGCGCCGCCGGACATGTCCTTTCTGTCGGTGAGCCCCAGGGCGTGGGAGATTATCGATGCAGTGGACTATGTGGGTTATGATGCGCTGAAGCCGTTTCACCAGGCGGTAAAAAACCGCTTTTTCCCCTACACGCCCAGCTGGCAGGGCGTGGCCGCCCTATATACGGCCGCCGGGCTGCTGCTGGATGAAGGCTTGGAGAACAGCTTTAATCGCCATGATGCGGTGGCTCGGTTCTGCCGCCAGCGGCTGGTGGAGATGGGTATCGACCTGTTCCCGGTCCCCGGAGCCATTCCGTCCCCCACGGTAACGGCAGCCAGGATTCCCCAAGGATTTACATGGGAGACATGGGACCGGCGGCTGCGGGAACAGGGCCTGGTGGCGGCCGGCAGCTACGGACCGCTGGCCGAGAAGGTATTCCGGTTGGGCCACATGGGCGTCCAGGCGGACCGGGCGCTGGTCAAGCAGGCCCTGGATGTGATTGCCGGCGCATTGTAAAATCATTAAATAGGCGGGCACCTCAAGATGATAAAAACAGCCGACCTGACCCCGCGGCAGAAAAAGATCGCTATTATCATCTCCGCAATTATCTTGATTTATATCCTTTTCGGGTTTATCGGTGCCCCCTTTATTGTTCGAAGCATTCTGGAAAAGCAGGTGGCCGAGGCCATCAACCGGCAGGTGACGGTGGGGGCAGTACGGGTCAATCCCATCACCTTGTCGGCCACCCTCAGAGATCTCAATATCCGGGAACCCGGCGGCGTGCCCTTTGTGAAACTGGATCAAGCCTACGCCAACCTGCAGACGTCGTCTCTGTTCAAGTGGGCCCTGGTGCTCAAATCCGTGCGGGTGGTCAATCCGGACATCTTCCTGGTGCGCACCGGTGAGACCACATTCAATTTTTCGGACATCGGCAAGGGGACCGCTACTGAAGCACCGGAAGCGGAAGAACCGGTCGACGCCGGCGGGTTCGCCCTGGCGATATACGATACCCGCATAACCGGCGGTCGGATTTTTATGGACGACCGGGTGGTTTCCGTCACCCACGAAATCGATGATCTGAACCTGAGCGTTTCAGACATCTCCTCCCGCCCGGCCGACGTGGATGTGTACACCCTGTTCAAGCTGGCCGCCCGGATCAACGGCGCCGCGTTTTCCCTGGATGGCAAAACACGGCCATTCGGCCCCCAACGGCAAACCAAGGCAGAAATAGGTCTCAAATCGTTTCAGGTGCCCCACTACCTGCCCTATGTTCCGCTGCCTGAAAACCTGGAGGTTCAGTCTCTGACTTTGGAAACAGAAACCGAAATCGATTTTCGGATGCTGGAAGGCGGCAAACCGGAGCTGGTGGTAGCCGGGCTGCTTTCCTTCCAGGATGTGCAGTTGGCGGACGGCAACGGCGACCCCTTCGTGAACCACCGGAACCTGAAACTCGACCTGTTGCCCTCAAAGGTGCTCACCGGACAGCTGCGGTTGGCCCAGGTGGAAATGTCCGGACCGGAGTATTTTCTAAAACGGCTCCACTCAGGGGCGCTGTATCTTCCCTTTCTATCGGTAAAAGCCTACGACGAGGCAGAGGAAATAGCTGAAAAAGACATCACCGGTGAATTTCAGCCGGTGGTGACCATTGACAGGTTGAATCTGAACCAGGGAATTGTCCATTTTACGGACTTGTCAAACAGTGACCCGTTTTCCACCACGGTCACTAACCTTGACCTTGAGATCAATAACTTTGGTCTCAACAGCGACCGCACCGCCACTTACCGCCTCTTCCTGAAAACTGAAGCCGACGAGGCCGTGGTCCTGTCCGGCACCGCTTCTCTCTCACCGATTCAGGTATCGGGTGACATTGATGTGTCGGCGGTGAAGGTGTCCCGGTATATCCCCTATTACAAGGATGTGTTCGATTTCAAAACCGTGGAAGGAGGCGTTTCATTCGGTGGAAACTACCGATTTCGTCAGGAGGACGGCACCCCCCAGATCTCCATGGCCGGTTTCCATGTCGATGTGGAAAAGCTAAAGGTGGTGGATGAGGATGACGATGAACCCTTGATTACGATTGACCGTCTTTCCGTGGCCGACACCACGGCGGATTTGGCCCGGCGCCAGGTAACCCTGGGCAGCCTTGTGCTTTCCAGGACGAACCTGTCCTGCCGCCGGGAAAAAGACGGGGAGTTGAATTTTGTGAAAGCATTTGCTCCCGCAGCCAAGACCCCCAATACCCCGGAAGCCAAGGCTACAGAGATGGATGCTACGGAGCCGGGTACCGATCAGCCGTCTGGTGAGACCACCCAACCGTTTGCCCTGACGCTCAATTCGCTTAAGATTACCGATTTCGCCGTGGATGTGGAAGACCGGGTACCGAAAGAGCAGGTCAAACTGCGACTGGACCAAATCAACTTGATCGCTTCGAATCTCTCCACGGTGCCGGGAAGCAAAGGTAAGGCAGACCTGTCCCTGCGATGGGAGCAGGAGGGGCAGTTCCATGCTGCCGGGGCCGTCACCATCGACCCCCTTGCTCTGAACATGACGGTAAAGGCAAGGGAGATGGATATTCGTCCGTTCCAGCCCTACCTTTCAGAGCAGGCAGGGCTCATTGTTACCCAGGGCTTTTTCAATACCGGGGGCCGGATGGAGTTGTCCCGGAAGAAAGGGGCGGCACCGGTGATCACTTATAGGGGTAAAGCCGGGCTCAATCGGTTTGCCTCCATCGACCGAAAAAATGCCGAAGATTTTTTAAAGTGGGAGGCGCTGCTTTTGGACAACCTCGATGTGGGCGTCAACCCCGGCCGGGTTTCCATCGACCAGATGTCCGTCAGCGATTTTTTCGCCCGGGTAGTAGTCGATCCGGACGGCTCCGTTAACCTGGTCTCCATGTTCAGCAATCCTGAAACGACTGCAGCAGCCGAAACCGTTGAAGCCAACAAACAGAACCCTTTACCTGAAGCGGCCGCCAACTCCGGCGTCGGTGCTGAAAAGCCATCCATCCGGATCTCCACGGTCACCTTAAGCGGTGGTGATGTGGATTTTTCCGACGGGTTCATCAAACCCAATTTCAATGCCAAATTTCACGACCTGGGTGGCCGCATATCCGGCCTGGAATCCATTGCGGAGAAGCGGGCCGATGTGCTCTTGGAGGGCATGTGGTCTAATCACGCACCGGTGAAAATCACCGGCCAGATCAACCCGCTGATCGAAAACCCCTACGTGGATCTGAACCTCAATATCTCCGACATCGAGTTGAGCCCCTTTTCGCCCTATTCGGGTAAATACCTGGGCTATATCCTTGAGAAAGGCAAGTTGACCTTCAACGTGGCCTACCTCATGGAGAACCGGCAGCTGGAGGGGAAGAACAGCGTCACCATCGATCAGCTCACCCTGGGAGACACGGTGGACAGCCCGGAGGCGGTCAGCCTGCCCATCAAGCTGGCCGTCGCCCTGCTCAAAGACCGCGAAGGCAACATCGCGCTGGATCTGCCGGTCAGCGGCAACATCGACGACCCTGAGTTCAAGATCGGCACGGTGGTGTGGACGGTTTTTAAAAACCTCATAGTCAAGATCGTCACCTCGCCCTTTGCCGCCCTGGGCGCCCTGGCCGGCGGTGGTGAGGAGTTGAGCTACCTGGACTTCGATGCCGGTATCAGCGAGATAACCGAGGAAAATGCACAAAAGATGGATAAGCTGGCCAAAATCCTTTACGAGCGGCCGGGATTGAAGCTGGATATTCAGGGTGCTGCAGTGCCGGAAACGGACAGCGACGCCCTGCGGGCCATACTGCTGGAAAACCGGCTCAAGGCGGAAAAGCTCCAGCGCCTGATGAAATCGGGCAAAAGCGCCATCCCCCTGGAAGAAATCGTCCTGGGTGATGAAGAACGGCCGGTTATCCTGGAGACGGTGTTTGCCGCCTCCGGCATTGCCGTGCCGACGGACGACAGCGGAAAACCTGTCGAATTGACCCCCGAAGAGATGGAAAAACTCCTGCGGACGCACACAAAGGTCACGGAGAATGATTACCGCAAGTTGGCCAATGCCCGTGCCTTTAATGCCAAGGCCTATCTGCTGGAAACCGGCCAGGTGGAGCGGGAGCGGATTTTTATCGTGGAGCCGCAGGCTGGAACCAAAGATCAGAAACAGGAAAGTGCCGGCAAGGGACGTGTCATCTTCAGCCTGAAATAATTTTTTGAACGTCATGAAAACTGCAGGGCCAACGCCTCCAGATAGCGGGATTTGACCTGGTCGGTGGCCATGGCCCGTGCCACCGGCGGCAGACGCAGGATGGCGCCCAGCACGGCAGCCAGGGCCCGGTGGTGCCACAGGACGTGGTTGTCGAAAATCAGGTGCTGCAGCTTACCCCGCTCCACCGCCATCACCACCGCCCGGTGGGTGGCGTTCAGCGGGGTGAGCACCCGTTTGGGCCGGTGTTCCAGCGAAAGACTCTCGGTTTTGGTGCAGGCTCGCAGGCATACACCACAGCCCAGGCAGCGGCTTTCGTCCACCCGGGCCACTTTCCGTTTGGGATGCTGCGGATCGTTGGCCGACACCAGGGTCATGGCTTCCACCGGGCACAGGGCCACGCATTTGCCGCAGCCATTGCAGGCCTCGCAGCAGCACCCGCAGCAATTACAGATGAAATTGACTCCCTGCCGCACGTTCTCACCGAATTGAACCAGGTTGTTCTCCCGGGCTTTCGCCAGAAGTTCCATCCCTTCGGGTACATCCACCGCCCGCGCATGGCCGTGGCGGATCAGAGATTCGGCAGCCGTGTTAAAAGTCATGCAGATATCCATGGGCGCCGCACAGGCCCGATCCATGTGCATCATTTTGTGCCGGCAGTAGCACATGCTGATGCCCCGGTGGGAGGCGCTTTTGATCACTTCGCTGGCCCGCTCGTAGTCCAGCACATGCAGGGCGTTTTCTTCGGACAGGACCGGCTCATGAACAAAGGCCCGCCCGAGCTGGGTCTGGCCTTCGGTGAACAGCGACCGGGCAAAGTCCTCCTCCACGTTCAGGTATTGGTAAAACAACTCCGCCAGCAGTTTCTGATCGATATCCTCCCGGATGCGCATCATGGAGAACTCGAAAAAGCCGGCCATGGGCGGAGGCAGCACGTAGTGCATCTCTTCGTTCACTTCAAAGTCCACCAGCAGGGCCTTTTCAGCCAGCTGATCAAGGATTTTTCGTGTTTTGCTCTCCGGCATGTGCCAGACACCGGCGGCCCGCTTCACCGTAAATGGCCTGACCGGCAGCAGCGAAACCAGTTCGGCATCCCTGCGATCGAAGAGTACCATCAGTATTTTGGTAAGCAATTCAGAAGGGGGAGCGCCCTGGGGGAAGCGGTTGAGGCGATCGGTAAGGCGGTTATATGCGGATTGGGAGACGATATGGGCCATGGCATGTTCCTGATAAAGAACCGGTCTTTAAAAAGCACCACCTCGGCCGTATATGTGCCTCGATGATGTTGCCTGAACCATTATCCACCATACCAGAATAGGTTGAACGTTTCAAATTTATAATTGTTTGCCAGATTGTCACCAGCTAAAAGGTGAGAGGTTTATCCGTTGTATCGATGACCAGATTGTCGCCTGCGGCCACAAACTGGTCGAAAATCCGCTCAAACGTGTGCGCGGTGACAGCTTTATTTTTTAGCCCATTTTTTCCCCTTTTTCTTTTCCCCCTTCTTCATCTGACCAGGAGGATATTTTTCCGTATGCTCCTCATAATGTTCATAGGGTTTGTCAGTACCTAACTCGACGGTAACATAATCGTTTGAAAGTCTGATGTGGCTGGGCAGAGAAGCGCCAATTCTCCAACCACCCCCATCGAGATAAAAATACAGATGTCGATTAGTGTCATAATAGGTGTGTTCGTTAGGGTAGTAGCGGTAAGCATGCTTGGCCCTATACCCATGTGCTGGCGCATGGGCAGGTGGCCCAGTTTTTTTTGATACCTTCGATTTCGTCGGTTCCTTGTGTGTCTGCTGGTTTCCCCAATCAACTGATATGTTGCCACCACTTGGAGTTACACATGCTGAAAAAAGCAACGTTACTGAAAACATTATGACGGTGATGTACGATGTTGTTACTTTCACTGGCTTAATTCCTCCAAATCATAATTTTATGCGGTCGAAGATGTTATCGGCGATTCAGCCGTTATCTTAAAAAAAAAACAAGTTCCCCGCTGTTTGTTGCGAGGAACTTGCTTATCCTATCTGAAAAATAGATTATTTAAAAAGCGTTGTGATAAAACACCCCCCACCCCCTCCGGATGATGAGGCTGCAGTTGTGGTGGTAGTGGTTAATGCTCCTGGATCTTCTATGATGCCATTTTCAACTCCATCCGCATCGGTCAGCGGATCTCCGTCGGTCAATATGAGGGTAATCAGGTTGTCTCCGTCATTGCTTCCGAAAATAATTTCTCTCCATTGACCTGACGAATTGACTTTGTAGTACTGCGCGGTTGTTGATACGGCATCCGGGAATTCTATGGATACGGTGACCGATTCGCCCGCCGAAAGTCCGGTGATCAAAAATCGATTGACACCATAAGGGAATTGTCTTGAAGGTTTTCCGTTTTGAGGCAGTGATGGATCATCATCGCTGATGCATGCAACATTGGAAAAATTTCCATTTGATGTATGGAAACGAACTTTTTCGATCCCTTTGGGATGCCGGAACGTAGCCGTGTCAGAATCCATGTAATCGGGGGTTCCGTCATCGTCAAAATCGTCGGCAGCGTCGGTTCCTTCCTCGCTGTCCAGGACGCCGTTGCCATTTGAATCCGTCCCGTCGATAGCGCCGTAAATGATGATTTTACCTTGATCCACATAGGCCCACCCCGCTTCAAGGATGTCAATGTCCGTCGTGCCTGCAGGAAGGGGTTCTATTTTGATAATGGTGGCTGAACGCGAACAGGAACCCGCACTATGGTCCCAATCGTAATTGTAAGGCCATTTTACAGCCTGGTTATCGGATTTGCTGGATTGATCCGGCGCTTCGACGTATTTCTGAGGGACAACGACCCGGAAAGGCCCTTCGCCATCCAGTTTGTTTTCGTCATCCAGTACCCCTGTGTCCAAATAGGCGCCTTCTCTTTTATACGCCAATATCGCTTTGAGGCATCCGCTTCCAGGTCATAATAGTAGGTTGCAGGCGGGTATTGGTAGGACTGTCCCGGTGTATTACCATAGACATGATACATATCAAGGTCCGCATTGTAATCTAAAGGATGGTTTTGCCCCCAACCATCCGGCGCATAAGCCCATACACCGGTGGCACTGCTCAATATGCCGGCGTCATCCAATAGATCTTTCAGTGGAACACCGGTGTATTCGGCATAAAAATCACCCGATCGTGACGTATTCATCAGTAAAAACTGGGTGTGGGATCCGAGCGCTTCCAATTGATCCAGGGTGTAGATTCGATGGGGGGCCGGGGTCAGTCCCGGATGATCATCCGCATTACCGGGAAAGGTGTTGGCGGCAATTTCGTCAGCATTGGAATACCCGTCACTGTCACTGTCCAGTCCATCGATCTGGGCTACCGCCTGTGCGTTTCGGCCTCCACTGTTATAAGCCGCCCCATATGTATTTATGGTCTCTTCGATGTTCCCGGCGCCATCATACCCATAAGCCTGGTGACACCACTGACAACTGCCCAACTCAACAGTTCTGCCTTTGTAATTCACATAGGAACCACCGCTGTGGCAAAGGTTGCAGTTGTCCAGTTTGGTACCGGCTTTGGCAGCGTAGGCCTCTAAAAACTTGTCGGCATCCCTTTCCCCTTCGTGATGGTAGGCGGCAAATGCCGACGACCCCGGCAGCAATAAAGCGATCAACAGACAGATTATCCATTTGACATTTTTCATCCGTTCCTCCTTAAAAATCGATACTGAATCTACAGGTTACGACATTCTCCGCTTCGATATAATCGGCCGAACCGTCAGGCAACACTCTTACCCGAATCGGATCGGAAAGGCTGGTGTGCGTGTAGTCGAGGACGATCCGGGCCATTGGGTAAATCACCCAATTCAATGCAAGGCTATAGGCATCCGCTTCTTCAACCGAGACATAGGAAGCAGGATTGATCCAGTTTTCGTCACCACTGAAATGTTCGACTCGGGCAGCAAGGCATAACGCCCCCCAGGTACCTTCCTGTGGATTGAAAAAATTATTTGGGTATATGGGTTTGACGATTCCCTTGGACAGGATGGGTTTTTCACCGGTAATGCACCACATGGCACTGGCATACCAGGATGCCAAATCAGCATCTGCCGGATTGTCGCCGGCCGTTTCCAGGTCTGTATACGTTAATGTAAAGTATTCGCCTTGAAAGATCACCGGACCGACAGCCCACGCCGCTTCAATGCCGATCCGCTGCCGGCTTCCCACATCCTGGATAACACCAAATTTGGTGTTGTGTGTCAGCACATAAAGGCTTCTATCCGTTCCTACCATTCCCGTGCTTTTGACTCTCAGATCAACATTGAGGGGGTCGATTTTTGCGTAGGTTGCAGATGCGCCGAACTGAATACCGTTGAGCCATGGGGAAAGAGCCCTTTTGAAGGGAGAAAAGGTGATCCTTGCTGCGGCTTCAGGGGAGTCCTCCTCAGGCCCGGATGCCGAGCCATCATCACCGTCACCGTTGAATAAACCGGCAGAATACATAATCCCATCTTGAAACAATGACCCGTGGAACATGATGCCGATGTCGCGTTTGGGGCCCAGAAAGTATCCCATGGATCGTTCGGCAAAATATTGTGCTTTATCCACGGATTGCCATTCGAGACTGAACGGTTCTTTAAATTGCCCGAAACGTAGCGCCGATGGCCCAAAGACAGCCTCTCCATAAGCATCTACAAGATTATCTGTCTCATTTCCCTGAAATTCGTATTCCATCCCGAACCGAAAATACTTAGTCAGCTGCCCCCTGAAGCGCAAACGCGCCCGGCGAATGTCAAACCGGTTATCCGCCCTCTCTTCTTCTGTATAATACCGATAATCTGTTTGAAATGCGCCGCCAAGCCGAAGCTCCATCCCGCCTTCCTCTTCCGAACGGATATAGAAACCGCCCTTGTATCCGGCAAAAAAGATTCTTTCGGCAAAAACCTCCTGCAAGGGAAAAAGGAGAAGAATCAACAAGAGAGAGAATTTCCAAATTGTACCGGCTTCAACGGAGAACAGTCGCTTGCTTGGCATCTAAGGATCTTTGTCTGAATGATGAATAAACTTATTAGGTTACAGGGAAACGTAAAAGTTTTGGAAAGTCATCTGTAGTCATCCAAATTACCTTCAGTCAATGTAATTTTGAAAATACAGGTTCGCGGGGAATTAGGGCCGCTTTTAATAGCAAAAACTTCTCTTCATCACAAAGCCCATCAGATAGCCACAGGAATTTTGCTATTGAACCAGTGTCACCTTAAGTGACGTTCGGGCGGCCCGGCCGTGGTCGTCAACCACGCGGATGTCAAATGTCCCGCTTTCCGGTGTCCACATGAGATGGCGGTTTCTTTCCGAGACGCCGATATACCGGTTCCCCACGAACCAGTAGAGCCGCTCCACATCCCCATCCGCAACGGCAGTAAACGGGATCTGATCGTATACAGAATTCTCACTTCTCATGGCGTAGACCAGCTTGGATTGGGGCGAGGTGATCACCGGTGCCTGACCCGATGCGGCGCGTTGATTCAGGCTGCAGTCCTCGGCAAATGGCGGCGGCCCCTTCAGTGAGATGCCCGCCGTGCGAAAGATGGACAGCAGGTCAGAGGGCCAGAATTCGAACACCGTCATCTGGGTCCGTCCGGGGATGCTCCGGCAGGCCCGCAGTCCCGTGGCCGTATCCACGGGGACCGCCCGGTGAACCGTGCAGACCCGGATGGGCGACACCCCCGGAATGAACCAGCTTGCTTTGGTGTGCGGGCAGTATCGACCGGGAAGTTCCCCTGTGGCAGTGCACACGTCGATTCTCTTCAGGTTCAGCCGGGAGAAATTGGCGGCATCCGATACCGTCCATCCCCGATCGGGTACCAGAGCCCCCAGCAGATCGAAGAGCAGCGGGCCGGCGGCGGATCTGCCGATGAAGGCCGGCCACCTGGTTGCCTGCCACCGTGGATAGCGGCACCCGGTGGCTGTCGGGCGGGGGGTTGTCTTTGAGGATGTCCAGGACCAGGAAACTGGCCTCCGGGCTCAGGATCCGCTGTGGCAGTGTCTCCGCGCCCTGTTCCGTCAGCATCTGAATCGGCCGCAGCTGCCCACCGTTGGCCAGGGCCGCATAAAGTCCTGCCAGCTCCAGCATGGTGACTTCCACCCCGCCCAGGGAAAGGGCCAGGCCATAAAATGACGCGGGCTTGAGGTTGCTAATCCCCGCCTGTTGGAGAAACCCATGGAACCCGGGATCTACGAGCCGGGCCTGAAGGTTGGCGGCGGGCACGTTGCGGCTCAGGATCAGGGCATCGTGGGCGGACACCGGTCCCAGGAACCGCTGGTCGAAATTTTCCGGGGAGAACCCGCCGTAGCGTCGGGGCGAATCCTTCATCAGGCTCGTGGGGTGGATCAGGCCCTGGTCCAAGGCCAGGGCATAGACAAAGGGTTTGAGGGCCGACCCCGGCGATCGCCTGGCCGTGGTGCCGTTTACCTGTCCCTGGATTTGCACGTTGAAAAAATCCGCCGACCCCACCATGGCCGTCACCGCCATGGACCGCGTATTTAGCGCCAGGGCCGCCGCATTGGTGATCCCCTCGGCCGACCGTCGGGAGATGGTCGCACGGATCAGCGATTCCATGGTGTGCTGCTGAACCAGGTCCAGGGTGGTATGAATGGCGCCGCTGTTCAGCCGGGAACGCCCTGCGTCAACATGATTGACAAAATGGGGAGCCTCGAAGGGCAATTGATCGATGCGGCGCACCGCCAGGGGCAGTTCAAAGAAGGCGCCCAGTTGCCGATTCCGGCGCACCGGGTTCTGAGGCACCACGGCCAGAGTGAGGGCTTCGGGCAGGCTCAATTGGTCGGCGGATTTGTTGAAACAGACCAGACTGGCCGCCTGGACTCCCTCGATGTTGCCCCCGTATGGGGCCAGGTTCAGATAGGCTTCGAGGATCCGGTCCTTATCATAGTGGCGCGTCAGTTGAAGGGCCCGCAGGATTTGCAAAAGCTTGCCGGCCACTGTGCCGGTGCGGATGCGCCAGCGCAGCCGGGTCACCTGCATGGTGATGGTGGAAGCGCCCACCCGGCGCGTCCGGGCAATGTAGGTGGTCCAGAAGGCCCGGCACAAAGCGGGTAGATCCACCCCCGGGTTGCGGTAGAAATCCCTGTCCTCGTAAAGGATGGTGGCCTCCACCAGCCGGGGTGATATGCGATTCAAGGGGCAGTACAGCCTATAGCGGTCGTCTTCGGCCAGCCCCAGGCGCAGCAGGCGGCCATGGGTGTCGAAAAAAGCCCGGGACCGGGGGTAGTAATCCTCAAGGGCCGGTTTCGGACAGAACAGGTATCCGGCGGCGGCCACCCCCAGGATCGTTGCAGCGATAATCAACCACCGCTTCATGGGGCGGACGCCACCGTCACCTGGCCCGCCGCCGTGGATGTTCTCAACGAGCGATCGTACATGGACCCGGCAAAGGCCGGCGGCACGGTGAAGGTGCCCGGCGCCGTCACCTTCACCCGGTAGGTCAGGTCACGGACCGTGGTTTCCACACTGCCGTAAAAAATCACCCGGTCCTCGCGCACATCCACATAGTCCGCCTGCCATCCCTGGACGGTTCTCGGCACCGAACGGCGGATTACTTCGAACCCGCCGGGCAGCAGATCGACGATGGCCACGTTGGTCACCCGGGGGGCGTTCAGGGAACGGATCCGCAGGCGCACCGTAATCTCCTGACCCTGCGTGAAGGTGTCCAGCACCTCGCCGGCATCATCCATAAAATCCCGGTGAATTTCCAGCCCGTTGCGCACCGGTTCGGTGGGCAAGGTCCGGTCGAAGCCCGACTGGACATTCAGGTAGAACAGTGGGCTGTCGCCGGCCATGGCGACCTTTGCCGCATCCACAGCGTATGTGGCCGTGGGGAAGGGGTCTATACGGCTGTCCACCGATCGTTTTTCGCCACCGGTGGTTTCCAGGCTGAAGCGGACGGTTTCCGCCATATCAGCCGGCAGGTTCAGCCGGCCGTATGCACCTAACGCCAGGATGCTGTAACTGGCCCCGATGGTGTTGTATTTTCCTTTAAAGATCGGGTCGATGAGCCGCAGCACCTCATCGCCGCTGACCTCCTTTGCGCGCTTCTCGAAATGCCGGGACAGCAGATAAAGTACCTGGGCATCCCGGGTCAGGGGCCAGTTGAAGTCATCGAAGCCGTCATTTCCAACCTCTCCCAGCCGGTAGTGGCGCACCAGCTTCTCGGCATCCGTATCCATCTTCAACAGCCGGTAGGTGGCGGCCATGTAGACAGCGGTCAGGTTTTTTTTCCAGGACTTCTTGTACCGGTTTTCCAGGGCTTCCTGGAGATGAACCAGATGGTTGGTGGTGGTTTCGCCCATGCGGGTGAGCAGGTAGATGGCCTGGGCCCGAACGCCGGCAGCCGCCAGACTGTCGGTATCCCTGGCGGTCACATCGCGCAGGAAGTCCGTTCCCCGCCGCATCATGTCCGCCGGTACGGCATAGCCCAGTTCACGGGACTCCAGCAGAAAATGCATGACATAAACGCTGGGAAACTCGGCGGCAACACTTCCACCGGGCCAGAAGCTGAAGCCGCCGTCGGCCAGCTGCCGCTCCCGGAGCCGGTCCATGAGTAAGCTAAAACGGCGGTCGATATCTTTTAGTTTCAACGAGTAGGCCGGGTGGGTCAAAAGTCCCACCAGAGGGAATACCTGGCTGACCACCTGCTCGGTGCAGCCGTGGGGGAAATGGCCCAGGTAAGCCGTGAGCGCATCCACCAGAACCAGGGGGTTGGCAGATGCCGATGCCTGCTGCTCGGCCAGTTCCGGGAAAAGGTTCCGGGGCAGGGCCAGCTGAACGGACCCGTCTTTCGCATAGCCGCTGGCAAAGGTGGAACGGTAAGGCATGGCCGGCCGGATACTGAGGGTGGCCGTGCGGCGTCCCTCCTCCTCACCCAGCCGGGAAACGAATGTGAGGCTGGCCGCTCCGGGAGACTGCCCGGCCCTGACCGTAAAGACGACCCTGGCCTCTCCGCCCTCGTCGATGGTCAGGCGGGTGGTGTCCGCACCGATGATCTCAAGGTTATCCGACGCCTTGACGGTCACGTCGATGGCTGCCTTTTCGCCGGAGCCCTCCACCAGGTTGGCCACCCCCACCGTGGCAATGAATTCGTCACCGGGTGCGGCCTGAAGCAGCACGCTGGGAGAGAGTACGAATGGGCCGCGTACCAGTGTACTTTCGGTCGCCGACCCCACGGCATCGTCACCCACGGCCACGGCTATGACCTTGATGTTTCCGGAAAAGGTGTCGGGCACCATAAATGAGACCGTTTGTTCCTGGGGCCCGCCGTCCACGATACCGGACCAGAAGACCGCCGGTGTGTCGGTCTTGCGGGCAAAAGGATTGAGGTTGCTGGCCAATGCTTTCCGCATGGCCCCGCCACCGCTGGCCATGATCTCGCGAATCAGTTCGTACTCGGGCAGAATCAGGTCCAGCATTTGCAAAGTGGTCACCTCCAGGGCCCGTTTTCTCAGGAAATGGTCCAGGGGCCGGGGCGTCCGAAAACCGGTCACCTGCAGGATGCCCTCATCCACGGCAAAAACCGCAACCCGCGACGCCCGGGAAATGGTATATCCGATGGTCATGGATTTGCCAGGCCGCACCAGGTCATCAACACGGAGATCCACGTCCAGTCGACGGCGGCTGCGGTCGATGGTGATGGGGGCCACGGCCGTGCTCAAGGGGCTGGTGAAGATCTCCCGCGATCCGGCATCGCGCACGAATGAAACGTTGACATAGGCGTTGCCCTCCAGGTGCTCGGGCAGGCGAATGCGTTCAAGGGTGCTTTCCGTGTCGGTGGCAAACCACTTGAAGGCATGCACCCGATCGCTTTCGATGGTGATCAGCCCGGCACCCACGTAGGGCGCCGTGATGCTCATCTGGATGGTTTCTCCGGCCTTGTAATCGGTTTTGTCCAGTTTGAGCTGGAGGAGGGCCTCTTTTTCCAGGCGTCCGGTGAGGTTGCCGTGCCCCACCACCGAATAGGTCAGCCGGGCCAGCCGCGTGCCGTTCGGCCCATGGATCTCTATCGCGTAATCACCGGGGGCATCCGTGGTCAGGGCATAGCGGGTGCCCGCTTTTGCGATGGCAAAGGGGTGGCTTTCGATCTCTCTTTCCCGGCCCACAATCTGGTATTTGAAGGTCCCGTTGGGCTGTTTCACCAGGGTGGAGAGGTGCTGGATCTCCAGGCGTTTGAGGGACAGGCCGGAGAGGGCCAGGGGGGCGAGGTTGGGGTCGATGGCGATCCAGTCCACACGACGGTCGCCGCCGGCATGGATAAACCCCAGGTCCCCGTCGCTTTTGAATCCCACCAGCCGGGGCAGCGGCGAAATCATGGTTTGGTTTTGCGCCGACACGCTGCGGCCGCCTCCAGGGCCAAACCCTTCCACAAAAAACTCCAGCTGGTAGGTCCCCTCGCGAAACCGGTCCAACGGGATATTGAAACGGGCCAGGCCATCGGCATCAGTGGCGGCAGGTGCCAACGCCTCGTCCAGATGAAGGGGCGGTTGGTTGGCGTTGGTGAACGAATCGGTAAAGCGGTAGTCCGCGAATTCCTTGAACTGGAACTGTGCAGGCTGGATGCGAATGCGGGCCTGCACCCGGTGCTCCTGGGCCGGAGCGCCGAACAGGTTCTTCAACTCCACCCGGGCCGTGAGATTTTCCGCCGTGGTCCACCCGCGGATTGGCGCGTCGATGATAGTGCTGGTGATCTTTATGGTGTCGGGCACGAACTCCTCCACCGTGAATCTGGCCGAGCCCAGCAGGCGGCCCCGGTAGCGGTTGTCCCGTACCAGGTAGAGGGAGGCCTGGTAGCGCCCGGTGTTGGATGTGGCATCAGTGGTGTAGGAGACGTCGAAAAATCCCTTTTCCGGCAGGATGATCTTCTCGGTTTTCACCGTATTGTGGCGCGGCCCCTGAATCACTACCTCCAGCGGGATGCCGGTCACGTTGTCCAGCGGGGCGTTCTTGACGATCATCCCCAGGTGCACCGTCTCCCCGGGCCGGTAGATGCCCCGGTCGGAAAAGATGAAGGCGTTCAGTTCGCCTTTCCGGCCATGGCGTCCCCTCACGCCGCCCACGTCATAACGGGAGTAGTCGATCTGCCGGGAGTGGCCGGCAAAGGGGATAAATGAGATGTCTGTGGCTGTTTTCACCAGGTAAGCGCTGGGCTGCTTTTCATTGGTAAAGTCACGGGTGACGGGAATGCCGGCATGTCCCTTGGCTCCGGTGGTTTGCCGGAACAGGGGCACACCGTTCTTGCCCAGCAATTGGGCATCGGCACCGGGGACCGGCCGGCCGGTCTTGATGGACTGAACGAAAATCTCATGGGAGCCGTCGGCGTTATTCTTGACGATCAGGCCAAGATCAGTGATCAGGATCAGCCGCTGGTCCGACGCGCCGACCACTGGCCGATTGCGTTTTTTATCCCAGCCCTCCACCGAGACGAAAAAGAGGCCATACCCACGGCGTTCATCGGACAGGTAGCCGGACAGGTCCAGTGAGGTATAGTTGGCCCTGCCGGGATGCAGGGGTTTCAGGTCCAGGATCTCACGGGAAAAATCGGCAATATCTTCCTCAGAAAAATTGGGATTGGAGAAGTAGGGGTCCCGGATATCACCGCCGGTCTGGGTGACCAGGTGAGTGATCTGTCCGGGCAGCAGCCGGCCCACGGTAATTCTCAGGGCCGTCAGCCCCCGGGCCATCATCCCCAGGCGCTGCTGGCCGGAAAAGGTCAGCAGCGACCCTTCGCCGGCCAGTTGTACCTGTCGGGGATAAACGGGAGTGGCCATCACGGTATCGAAGAAAGAGGTGTGAACGAATCCGTTGACCGAAGTGAGGTTCGGATCGATGCGCAGGTACAGGTAGCGGCTCTCCGGGACGTCGATAACAAAATGATAGGTCGCCGATGCGGAGCGCTCATTGGGCACGGCCTTCAGCGTCAATCGATCGGAAGCGGCCAATTCCTGGTCGGTCACTTCCCGGGGGCTTTTCCAGTAGCGGCTTTTGCGCTTGCGGTTCAATTCCGGCAGCAGGTAGACGCTGAGTTTTTGTGAAAGCTCGTCTTCGGCGATTTCATCGGTAAAGGTGAGGGCGAGCACCTGCTCGGGTTCCTGCCGTTCGTTGGGAACGATCAGGGCATTGGCCTCGCTCACCTTGAGAAAGCTGTAAAGATCGGGGATGAGAACGGTGTCGGACAGCACGGCCGTTGTCGGGTTGCCGCCGGTAGCCGGCATCACCCCTTTGTCCACGGTAATCGTCATGGTGTTGGACTGGGGCGGCAGGGTCACTGGATCGGAGGAGATATAGGCCCGGCGCTGGAGTTTGTCATAGGTGGCCGATACCCCAACGGGTGTCGGCGGGGTCTGCACCCCCTCACCCGACGGTCGCATGGCCATGGACAGGCGTTGTTCCAGGCTTTGCCCATTCACAGGATGAGAGAAGAACAGAGCGGCCACTACCCGGCGCATGGCGCTGTCCGTGGGGTCCTGGTAGAATTCGAGTGCTTCGATGGCGGTTTCGAAGGCCGGCGTCTCAAACCTGTTGTCTTCCTTCTTCAGCCGGGTCTCGGGGGAGAAGATCGCGGACGGGAAATCCACGGAGAACCGGGTGCCGGCGGGCCACGCCTTTTCCGGCACAAATTCAAGGGAGCGGTCGTCCATCCACTGCCAGCGGCCTGGAAAGGCCGGGGTCATGCGGATGCCGTCTGCCGGTTTTCCGATCAGGTCGATCCGTGCCACGCTGGGATCCCCCTCAGGCACCGGCTGGTCCGGCTTAAGGTCGTCCAGCGCATATTCGAACTGAACCACCAGCCGGTCGGGAACCGGGTCATCCACATCAGCGGGCGGTCCCGGCGGTGAAATCACGGCCATCATCCGGATTGGACCCGGCATCGACAGGCGGTAACCGGTTCCAACGGCAACTGCCAAAAGGACAATCACCAGCGCCCAGAACGCCGCGGGCTTGTTCTTTCTAAATCTGTTGATTGCGGTCATCCACGGCGGTGGGGTATAGGCCATCCGGCCCAGCAATACGCCCAGCAGATTAGCAAGCTTTTTCATCTCTCTTTTCCCGGTCGTGAAGACGCCTGGCAGCGTCGGTTGTGTCTATCCTTGATGGCAGCGGCGGGCGAGGCACAGATCGATGGTTGTGCACATGAGAACAGGGTAGCCTGAATACGTGTCTGGCAGTTGCTTCGCCTTATGGTAGCGTTCAATATGACACAAGGGTCGCTTTGGAAACAAGTGTTTTGACAGGCTGGCAAACGATGCGAAACCATATTGATGTTGATATTTCCAGGCAGGTGACGATAAGACAAATATCAACACGAAAGGGGACCAACATGTCCATACTGTTATCACTGCTGGGGGGTGCCGGGCTGCTGACGGTGCTGCTGATCGTTCTTTACAACCGGCTGGTACGTCTGCGCAATCGTCAAAGGATATATGGGGCATGAGCGGGACCTGCTGGAAAAGGTCACCGAACTGCGTTCTCGAAGCATGAAAACCGACAATCTTTCGGAAAAGCAGCAGGTGGAAAGCGCCCTGACCGGCGGACTGATCCGATTGTTTGCCGTTGCCGAAGGCTACCCGGAACTCAAGGCCAACCAGAATTTCCAGGATCTTCAAAAGCAGTTGTCGGATATCGAAGACCAGATTCAGCTGGCTCGGCGCTACTACAACGGCACCGTTCGCAACCTAAACATCGCCATCGAGTCCTTTCCCGGCAACTTGGTGGCCGGATGGTTTGCCTTCCAGCCCGCCGAATTCTTTGAAATCGAGGAACCCGCCGACTGGGCGGTGCCGAAGGTGGGGTTTTGATTTCAGAATCATATCCAAAAGCCCTGATAAGATCCTATGAAACCAAACAGTTGATCAGCCCTTTAATGGGTGACACCTCGGATTCTCGAACCCTTTTTTATCAACTCATTTGAAGAAGAACCCGATTTAAATTTCTTGCAGGAGCCTTCATGAACCACCTGAAAACAATCCTCCTGATCGCTTGCCTGAGCCTTTTTCTCATACCCGCCGGCATCCAGGCCCAGGAGCGAATCCTCTCCTTCGACAGCCGTATCGACATCTTGGCCGAAGGTGACGTGGTGGTTACCGAAACCATCCGTGTCGTCGCTGCCGGAAAGAAGATCCGCAGAGGCATTTACAGGGATTTTCCTACCCGATACCGCAACAACCGTGGCAGTCAGGTAATCGTTCGCTTCGAAGTATTGGAAGTGCTTCGAGATAACCGGCCCGAAGCCTATCACACCGAACAGCAGTCCAACGGCATTCGGGTGTACATGGGAAAGAAGGGTGTGTTTCTGCAGCCCGGCGAATACACCTACACCCTGGTCTACCGTACCGATCGGCAGATCGGCTTTTTCAGCGATTACGACGAACTGTACTGGAACGCCACCGGTAACGGATGGGACTTTGTCATCGAAAAGGCCCGGGCGGTGATTCAACTGCCGCCGGGGGCCGAGGTGATCCAGTATGCGGCCTACACCGGCCCGGTCGGTGCAGACGGCCAGGATTACACGATTGACGAGACCGAAGATGATTTTGGATTTTCCACTACCCGCGCACTCAAACCCCGTGAAGGGCTCACCATTGCGGTGGCCTGGCCCAAAGGATACGTGACCGAGCCGGACACGGCTGAGAAAATCGGCTACCTGCTCGGCGACAATCGGGGGTTGATGGTGGCTTTATGCGGGCTGTTTGTTCTTCTCGTTTACTACGCTGTGGCCTGGTGGAAGGTGGGTCGGGATCCGGCCGAAGGGGCTGTCATCCCCCGCTACACCCCACCCAATGGGATTTCCCCCGCGGCCATGCGGTTCGTGTTGCAGATGGGATTCGATAAGAAGGCACTGGCCGTGGCCGTGGTGAGCATGGCGATTAAGGGATTTTTAACCATTACCGAGGACAGCGACGAGATCTATTCCCTTGAGATTGCCGGTAGCGAATCGTCTTCTCTATCTCCGGGAGAAGCTAAGGTTGCACGAAACCTGTTCCCGCTGGGAAGCCGATCCATCACCTTGAAAAACACCTCACATAAAAAAGTGGG
Source organism: Desulfosarcina sp. (assembly GCA_014237405.1). Taxonomy (GTDB): domain Bacteria; phylum Desulfobacterota; class Desulfobacteria; order Desulfobacterales; family Desulfosarcinaceae; genus Desulfosarcina. The sequence continues at coordinate 19,266 of JABZFO010000001.1, forward strand.
CGCCGCCGTAAAAGCCCTTCGCACTGGTCTGAGCAGCGAATATGAAAAGGTCTATTTCCTCCGCAACACCGGATATTTCATCCCCGGAATAGCCATCTCGCTGCTGGCCCTGGGGGGCATCGTCCTGACCGCCTCCCAGGTTTCCGTTGCCATGTTCATGATGATCTGGCTGTCCGGCTGGAGTGCCGGCGTCTATTTCCTGGCCGCTATGGTAATCGCCGCCTGGCGTAGTCGGCAGGTGGCCGGCGCGACAACGATCACCCTGTTCGCCCTGCCCTTTTTTGGCGGAGAGATTTTTGGCCTGGGGATGCTTGCCACAGCCATTTCTCTCCCGAATTTGATCTTGTTTATCGGTATTGTCCTCACGAATATCGTTTTCTATCATCTGCTTAAAGCCCCGACTCTGGCCGGTAGACGGCTGATGGACGAAATCGAGGGCTTGAAGCTTTACATGAGCGTGGCGGAAAAAGATCGCTTGAACCTGCTCAACCCGCCGGACCGGACACCCGCGCACTTCGAAGCATTGCTGCCCCACGCCATGGCCCTGGATGTGGAAAATGACTGGAACGACCAGTTTGCCGATGTGTTGGCCAAGGCGGCCGTCGATCCCACTTCCGGCAGCCATCACACGCCGTCCTGGTACAGCGGTCGCACTCCCTTTAACGGCTTGGCCTCCAGCCTGGGGGGCTCCTTCGCCGGGGCCATCTCCGCATCGTCCAGTGCACCTGGATCCTCGTCGGGTAGCGGTGGCGGCGGATCTTCCGGTGGGGGAGGGGGCGGTGGCGGAGGTGGGGGCTGGTAGGTCTTACTTCAGAAGTGACCGGCAACGCATCCCATTCATGCCGATTATATCTGTCCCGACTCCAGGAAGCTATAATACGCACTCCGGTTAAATACGATGTGATCAAGCAGTTCGATCCCCAAAATCTTTCCGGCCTGGCGAAGTTGTGATGTGGCGTCAAGGTCGGAATCGGACGGCTCCAGGCTTCCGGAGGGGTGGTTGTGGGCTACGATGATGCCAGACGCCCGATCTCCCAGCGCATCGGCAAACACCTCCCGCGGATGTACCGGGCTACGGTCCACCAGGCCAATGGAAACCACCCTGACATTCAAAACTTCGTTGGCGCCGTTGATGGTGATGGAAAGGAAATGCTCTTGTTTGCGGTCGGCAAAATGCCGAATAAGGGGAAGGACATCTGCCGGCGTTGAAATTTTCAGTCCCTCCGGCTTAATCCGTCGCCGGGCATATTCCATGGCCGCCAGGACGAGAGCAGCCTTGGCCTGTCCGATACCCGCCAGGGACTTCAAATCACTTATTCGAACGTCGAGGCCCTTTTCATCCATAATCCGGGCAACCTTGGCGGCAAGGGTCATCACATCCATTTGAGGGGTTCCCTTGCCAAGCAGAACGGCCAACAGTTCTTGATCGGTGAGCGCTCCCGCCCCCTTTGCCAGCAGCTTTTCCCGGGGTCGGTCGTGCTTGGGAATCTGGTCCATGGATTTATGCATGTATTCCTCCGGCATCCGACAGGTGATGCTGGATAACGGTGACCGCCATGATGTCGAAGATTCCGCCAGTGTCCGTGTACTTGATATCGCCCAACTCGTTGTATCGGCCTCGGTCACCGTAGGAACCCTGGATCTGTCCGTTGACATTGATGCGATAGGCACCTTCCAGATACACCCGATCGTCGCAATGGATGCGGACCGTCGATCGAATCACGGTGTCCGCAACTTTCTCATCGGTCACCGTTTTGATATACAGGGCTTCCTCATCGGAAATGTCATATTCTGTTCGAATCCTGGCAATCATGTCCATCACCGATACCTTTTTCGACGGTGGGCCTTTGCCTGCTCCCCTTTTTCCCGGCTTCAGCTTGATTGGTCCACCGCTACGGACCTCGCCCTTAAACTGAACCGCCGCCTTGACTACCTGGGTCTGTCGGATCTGCTTCATCAGATCTGATACGCTCCCCTGCTTGATCAGTTGCAGGCCAATATACTCAGCGAATACGGCAAATTGTTGGATGTCATCCGGATAGGTGAAAAAACAGGTCAGAAAATGGAAGCGTTTGACGAAGCGAGCCAGGAGATAAACGAAGCCTTTGCGTTGCTCACGATCGGTGATCGTGTTGCGGAATTTTTCACGCAGGGCATTCACGCGAAACTGCGCCTGGGCATCAGTTCCCTTGGCCAGCAGCTCAACGAACTCATGGGCATCGGTTGGCGTAAAAACGCCGGTGGCCAATATTTCCTCATGTAGTTTTGTGCATTGATGTTCGTCCGGATCCGCCGGCTCAAAGGGAGACCCTTGGCGGTACTTGGCAAAAGCCTTGAGAATGGCCTTGGCGTTGTTGGTGAAATCCACCACCACCACATCCTGCTTGCCCTCATGGCAGCGGTTCAGTCTTGAAAGCGTCTGTACCGCATTGCGATCCATCACCGGCTTGTCCAGAAACATGCCGGCCAGCAGCGGTTGATCAAAGCCGGTCTGGAACTTGTTGGCCACCACCATGAGACGGTAATCTTCCGCCTCGAACCGATCTTCAATCTGCTCACCCGTCTTGAGTTCGTTCACGGCATGCTCGCTGATTGCAGCGTTAGTTTCCGGGTGGACGAAATCGGAAAAGGCATACAGCACCTTGTAGTCGGCCAGCCGCTCGCGCAGCTTTTCCCGGATGATCTCGAAATAGCGCAATCCCGCCACCCGCGAACTGGCCACGATCATGGCCTTGGCCCGACCATTGACCATCGACATGATGCTCTCTTCGAAAATGCGCAGCATCACCTCGGATTTGTATTGGATCAGTCCATCATCCTTGAAGGCCACGTTTTTCAGCGCCTTGGCTACCACCCCAACAGGGTAGATTCTTTCTTCATCCGGTTTCGGCACCACCGGGCAATGCAGGTGGTAGAGGGTTTTATAAGAGATGATACTGGCCGCCACATCCACGATGTATCCCTCGGCAATGGCTTCGGCCTCGCTGTAGGTATCGAAGGCTTCGCCGAAAAGGGTCACCGTGGCCGGTGCGGGTGTGGCGGTGAACGCCACGAAAAGCTGGTTTCGGTCATTGGCCTGGATGATTTTGGCGATCTTTTCCTCTTCGTCATCTTCCGGCAGGTCCGTGTCAGGCGTGTCGCTATTGCGAAAGGGCAACCGGATAGCCACACCCATCTTGCCCTCCTGGGAACGGTGGGCTTCATCGATCAGAAAGGCCACGCGCAGCCGTTTCAAGGCTTCATTTTTCCGGATCTCTTCCAGCACCCACTCGAATTTCTGCTGGGTGGTGACAATAATGGGCTTGCGGGCCTTCAGGAACCGCGGCAGGTCGGCGGCCCTTCGTGCCAGCCCCACCACATCCTTGAGGTGGCTGAAATGCTCGATGTCGTCCTTGATATTCTTGTCCAGGGCTTTGCGGTCGGTGAGGATGAAGATCAGATTGACCAGCTTTTCCGACGATTCCGGTTTGAACAGGCTGTGCAGCCGGTCGGCCAGCCAGCAGATGGACAGGGTCTTGCCGCTGCCCGCCGAATGCTGAATCAGATACTTACGCCCCACGTTGCCGGTTTTGATAAAATGGGCCAGGGCGTCGTCAGCCACGTTTCGCACCATACGGCTCTGGTGATAGCGGGGAAAAATCGTAAATGCTTTCCGCGACGGCCGATCCTCCTCTGCCACGCGCTCGGGAACCCGGATGAGAAAGAACGAAAGCGACTCCAACAACTGCACTTGGGATAGCACTTCACGGTAGAGAAATTCCACCGGGTACTCCTTACCGCTTTTGGAGATAGGTTCATTGGACAATCCGGTGTTGTGCCATCGAAAGTTCGCTTCCCGCCTCGGGTCGGTGGCGGCCATGACGTCACTGGTATCGGCGGCCAGATAGAGGAAGGGGTGCTGAAAAATCCTGTGGCGGTGGTCGCGGGCGGCAAACTGAGCCACGGCGTCATGCACGTTCTGGTTTTTTTCGTGTTTCACCTCCAATGCGACGATGGGCAGACCGTTTAAAAAAAGGACAAAATCGATCTCATGGTGGTTATCGCCAAAGGTGAAATGGTGGCGGAAAGTGATACGGTTTTCATCGTAAAGGGCGTTCGCCACGCTTTCGCCGGAGCGGGGCTTGGGATAAAACAGGCGGAATTCCAATCCGCGAACTTTGAGTCCGTGGCGCAGCAGCATCCACATGGGCGTGTGTCGCAGCTCGGCCCGCAACGACCTGAAAACTTCATCCCGGGCATCAGTACCGTATTCGACGGCCAGTTTATCCAGAGCCGCTTTCTGGGTCGCCTTGAGAAATGCCCACAAATGATCCTCGGCAATGGCGTGTTCGCTATCTGTAATTTCCGATTGTTTCAGCTTGATGTAGCTGTGTTCCCGGGACAGATAGTCCGCAATATGTTCCTGAAAGGTGATCTCGGGGGCTTTTTTACGCGGCATGATTCATCTCTGCAAAACAAGCATGCATTTTTCTCAGTTTCGGTTGTGCGGCCATCCTTCCAGTCTTGTCAACCATTCCCTGAAATGGGGGCATTCCCTGCGGATGGTGTTCAAACCGATTTCAAGGGCGGCAAGGGGGCCCAGCAAGGGCTTTTCGTACCCCGGCATCAATTGCAGCACGCGTTTGGAGGGCGCCGTGACGGGAGAGTCGTTGATCTCCTCCGGCGTGGCAAATTCATCCCGTATGGCCTGAAAGGCTGCCGAAAGGTCCGGGCGGCCGATGCCTTGGCCAAATCGCTCGCAATCGCTGAAGAGCATCCCTTCAAACTCGTGCATCATCACGAAAGGAACAAACCGAGCGGGGTTAAATCCACCGCCCATTTCTCTACAGATGTCTTCGGCGAGTCCGCTCTCCACGGTGACGGCCTTTTGGGCAAAGGACAATGCGCCGGCCGTCTCCCGGCCGGGCCATGCTCGGGCGCCGGTCTGCGGCAGGGCATAATAATCCACCATGGTGGTGGCCATGCAGCCGGAATCTTCCCGCAGATGGTTGACAATGTCTCTGCGCACGGCGCTCCAGGCCCGGATGCCCCCGCGGCGGACCCGCTGGCGGGCATTGCCTACGATGCGGGCGCTGACCGTCGTGTATCCCTTGCGGGCCAGATGGGAACGGAGGACTTCGTTGACAAAAGCCTCCTCGGTTTCACCTTCAACGTGTACCAACATTCTGGCCATGGGATTATTCTCCTCCCGGCCGTCCGCCCAACTCGTTTTTTTCCCACAGCTGGCCCAGGCTGTATTCCTCGAGCCAGGTGGACAGTTTTTGGGAATCGAGTCGGGTAAACTGTGTGCGGTCTCCCACGCGGTCCGCCACCAGCACATCTTCGGGCTGGAAATGATCCAACAGCAGGGACGATTGGGTGGAAAGAATCACCTGGGTCTCCTGGGAGGCCTGTTTGACCAGCGACGCCAGCAGGGTGATGGCCTGGGGGTGCAACCCCAGTTCCGGCTCATCCACCAGAATCACCGACGGGCGGTAAGCCTCGGGCTGAAGAAACAGCGTGGCCAGGGCAATAAAGCGCAGGGTTCCGTCGGACAGGCTGGATGCGCCGAAGTACTGGTCCGAATTCTTATGCCGCCACGCCAGGCGGATGGTCTCCTCATTCAATGGATCGGGTGCGAGCTGAAAATCGTCGAAAAAAGGCGCCACCCGCTGGATGGTGCGACGGATCAGGCTGTATTCCGTAGGGTGCTTTTTGGATAATAGATATAAAAATGCCGGTAAGTTGGAGCCATCGGAACGTAGAAAGGCATTGTCATGGAGCTTGGCCGTTTTTCTCATCGGCGAAGAGGCGCTGGTATCATGTACGTGGTAAAGCCTCCAGCGGCCCAGACGGGTTCGTACCCAATCGGCTACCCCTTTAATGTTAGGGTTGCTGATGCCGGCTTCCTGGCTGTTCTCTGGCTTACTAATAGATTTAGAAAGAGGTTGAGGGTAGGCTTTATCCCAAAATTTAACTGTTTCAACAGAAGGATAAAGGCTGTCATCACCAGTTGGTTCAAAGATTAAGTAATACTGGTTTACCTCGTTGCGAAAGGAGACCCGCAATCGAATTTTTTGTGTCGTTTTGGAACCAAAATGCAACAATTGCTCCGCCCCGCCGGCTTTGCGCACATAATCATTGAGACGGCCTTCCCGGATGGCATGCAAAAAGGAGAATACGCCGATAAAGTTGGACTTACCCGACCCGTTGGGACCGATGATCAGGTTGATAGGCCCTAATGTCAGTTTTTTAACCGAGGCGATACTTTTAAAGCCTTCGACGCTAATATAATCGAGTTCGGGTGTGGCCATGGCCTGCCTGCTTCCTTTAGTTGAATGCCTCCTTGCTCACCCGCGCCACGTCTTCTTCGGTGATTCGTCGTTTTCCGGTCACGCATTCGTGGATCAGGGATTTGCGGTAGGCGAGGAGGGTTGTGATTTGGGATTCGATATTTTTCTGCAAGGTTCTAAATTCAATTTCTTTTCCTTGGATAAAAGCGGCAATGGCTTTCTGCTCATTTATTCCCGGAACAGGTAATTTGAAGCGACCCAGGTTCTCCATTGTGAGTTTTGGTTGTGCCGCGCCAGTCACAAATAGCGAAAAATCTTGGCTCTCCAACAGATTTACAAAAAAATCATCATCACCGCCACTACTTGGCTTTAGGATATGTGCATGGTTGTTAACCCAAAATTTTCCGGTTGCGAGGAATGATAGTGGTTTTGAACGAGTTAAAAGATTAGCACCATCTTCAGCGATGAGTATGTAGGTTCCATCAAAAAGATAGTCATCTACCTTATCGATAACTCCAGAGGCCCCGTAGTAATCATATTCTTTATTTGTCATGGAACCACGGTCTGCTGCACTCAAAGGAATGCGTATATTATTAAAAAATTTCAAAACATCTTTGACTCTTTTTAAATGCCAGTGTTTCGGAATTTTTGGAATCCAGTCGACTTTGGTACTTTTCATCGGTACTTCAGCATTCAACCCTATCGTTACGGCCTTCTTGATTGTAGATTTTTTCAGATTGTCGAGGGTCTCAAGCTGGCTTCGTTTGACCGCAACTGCCGCATCCAAGGCTTCGCAGCTTTGATTCAGATAGGCTGCGATTATCTTCTGTTCAGATAATGGCGGTAGCGGCAAATTAAACAATGCAAGCTGTGTAGGCCAATTTACACGAGGCATTTTGGCGCCATAAGCCAACATGTTGCTGCGCTCAATGAACCAAGATGATGAAATACAATAAAAAAGAAACCTACTGGCAATACCTTTCGGCTCAAAAGCTAAAATTTCACCCGTACACTTCCCGTCAAATTCTGCTTGGTAATATTTTTCAAGATATGGCCTCAATTTGCCAAATAGTACATCCCCCTTCTTGAACAAAGTCACGGCGCTAATAGTTTCCATTGTATTTCGACGATTTAGAATTTTACCAGTACCTGATTCAATATCTTCTAGCTCAAGATAGTCGTTGTCAATACTGGATTCGTCGGTTTTTTTGTTGCGAAGCGTAACAATATCCTTTAACCGATCAAAGCCCCAACCATCGGGTATCCTGTTTAAAAATTTTTCATATTCAGTCTTCATCTTCCACCATTTTGCATAGCCAATCCATCTAACAATTCCTCCGCTTCCTTCTCCAACCGCCAGAATTCAGCCAGCAGTTCTTTGGCCGGTGTAGGCGGTTGGTAACGGTAGAAGTATTTGTTGGGAAGGATCTCATAGCCGAGATGGGGGCTGTCGGTCCAGCGGATGATGGGTTTGGCGATCTCACGATTCAGGAAAGATTCGATATCCTCGCCGAAAGGGATGTATTCGTCATCCTTGATATAGTGGCGATGGGTCCACTGCACATCTGCTTTCAGCCCGACGATAAATTTTTTAACGGCTTTGTTTTTGTCCTTGGTATCGTTGATCGGTTGGGTAAGGGCCTCGATTGGAGCCTTGAATGCCTTTCTCACCGCCTTGTCGTAGAATTTCACAAAGCTGTCTTGGGGTTCGAGGGTGAAGTCCACCGTTGCGGATTGTCCGCCATCCGGATCGGTCAAGCCGATCTTGAAGGTTAACTCACTCCCGTAAAAATCCTGCTCCTTTTTGATATTCGCCGGGGTGAATGCCTTGGTATACGGTTCGGTAATGATGGCGGGCTGGTCGTTTTCATCGGTCTGCCAAAAGACCACGCTGACCTTGTGAAAGGCAAAGTCGGTGGTCCCGAAAACCTTTACATCATCATCTTTAAAGCCTTCAGCCCACCCGTCGCGATAGCGTTCGGCAATCCAGGCCCGATGGGTGTCGGTGATGCGGTGGCGCTTGTTGCCGAAGGACTTGGGTTCTTTTTCAAATTGCTTGCGGGCGTCGATAAGCATTACCCGTCCGCGGTGGGATTCGGGCTTGTTGTTGCCCAGCAGCCAGATGTAGGTAAAAATCCCGGTGTTGTAAAAGAGCTGGTCGGGCAGCATGACGATGGCATCCAGCCAGTCGTTTTCCAGGATCCAGCGCCGGATTTCGCTCTCCCCCGATCCGCAGTCGCCGTTGGACAAAGGCGAGCCGTTGAAGATGATGGTAATCTTGCCGCCGCCTTTTTCCGGTGCCTGCATCTTGGCCAGCATGGTTTGCAAGAAAAGCAGGGCCCCATCATTGGTGCGCGGCATGCCGGCCCGGTAGCGCGTCTTCACCAGTTTCCGGGCCTCTTTTTCGTAACCGTCCTTGCCGCCCCAGGTCACGCCGAAGGGTGGATTGCTGAGCATGAAATCAAAGCGGTACTTGCTTTCGGGAAGCTGGTCCCCCGGCTCACGGCTATGGGGATCGTGGGGAATCAGGGAGTTGCCTATATAGACCTTGGCCTGGCGGTCGCTTTTGATGAGCAGGTCCGCCTGGCAGATGGCATAGTTGGTGGGGGACATCTCCTGGCCGTGCACGGTGACATACTGCTCCACGCGGGCCTTCTCCTCCGGCTTGGTAGCCCTGTCCAGCAGGTGCTCCTTGGCCACGGAGAGCATGCCGCCGGTGCCGCAGGCCGGATCGTATATGGACAAATGCCGCTCGGGAATGGGAATGTCCAGCAGCTCCACCATCAGGCGGATCACCTCCCGGGGGGTGAAGTGCTCCCCGGCCTCCTCGCCGCTCTGCTCCGAAAAACGACGCAGCAGCTCTTCGTAAACGTAGCCCATCTCCAGGTTGGAGAGTTGACCCGGCCCCAAATCCAGCTCTTTATACTGGTTGAGGATGGGCGCCAGCCGGTTGTTTTTAACCATCTGGCTGATTATTGCCCGATAGTTGAAATGTTCGATGATATCATCCACATTTTTCGAAAAACCGTTGAGGTAGGCCCGAAAATTTTCTTCCAGCAGGGTGTGATCCTCTTCAAAGACTTTACGCAGGGTCCATTCCATCTTATTGGAAAAGGGTGACTGCTGCGGATTGAGTTCCAGCTTTTTAACCAGGGCATCTATCTTCTTGTCACTGAGTTTGGACTGCTTGGCCCGGATTTCGGCTTTTTTATCTTCACGCCACTTGAGCAGCACGCACTCCAGCCGACGAATGACGATTATAGGCAGCACGACATTCTGATATTCGTAAGCCTTGAACTTGCCACGCAGGCGCTCAGCGGACTTCCAGATTTCATTGGCCAGGTTGTCGAGCCTGGGCTTATCGATGGACAGAGACATTCATGTTCCTCGGTTGTTTCTCAGCTGAAAATCGATTTGTTTGTTCAGGTCACACAAAAAGTTTATAATCTGTTTGCGGAACAAACGCATCTAAAACCGTATCTAAGTGTTTTATTTTGAGGACATATTAAAGGAATCAATGGGTTAAAGCAAGTATGCTATCAGGTGTTATCCCATCAAGCCGGAATTATAAGAGGGGTCGCAGTTATCGTTTTGTTTGTGAGAGTGGCTTCCAGCCGCGATAATTGGGCTTGGGATGGGATGATATCGCGGCAATATACCGCTCCTACAACCGATTGCAAGGCGATTGCATTTGAAAACGGAAAGGTGAATTGATAAGATGCCAACTCTACTATTAACC
>JABZFO010000021.1 GCA_014237405.1 Desulfosarcina sp.
TCCTTTGCAAAGGTTGTGGGGACAACTCAGCATCGGAGTATCATATCTGCCGTTCAACTGGCAGAGCCGTTGAACTCTGACCATACCCAGAGGGTATGGTTTTCTATGTTAGAATAAAGCCGGCAAAATCATGCGGCGGCTGCTCAAAGCCCGTGAACTTGGAATAGCCGAGGGCGATACATCGACCCTTGATACCACCTTAGATTAGGCAAACCGTTGTTACTTTTTCTCCTGCACGCTCCCTACCACCGATTGCATAAAAATAATGGGGTGATGCGATGACTGTCCGTAATCTAAATTTTATGTTCAACCCCTCTGCGGTCGCCCTGGTGGGAGCAAGCCAAAAACCGGGCTCCATAGGGGCACTGCTTGCTCGGAATTTGGTGAGTGCCGGCTTTAAAGGTGACATTTTCCCTGTTAATCCGAAATACAAGACCATTGAAGGGCTCCCGGCCTATCCCGATGTGGATAGCTTGCCCAAACCCCCGGATCTTGTCGTGATCGCCACGCCGCCGGATTCCGTTCCGGGACTGATTGAAGACTGCGGCAGGCGGGGTACCCGGTCGGCGGTGGTTATTACGGCCGGATTCAGCGAAGGCGGCAGCGAAAAAGGAGAACGACTGTGCGCCCAAATGCTCGACTCGGCCCGCCCCCATCTGCTGCGCATCGTGGGCCCCAACTGTCTGGGGATAATGGTGCCCGGGGTGGGCCTTAATGCGAGTTTCGGTCATGTTCAGCCGCTTAGCGGAAATATCGCGTTTGTCGCCCAGTCGGGAGCGGTTCAGACCACAGTCCTTGACTGGGCCACGTCGAAGGGAATCGGGTTTTCCCATTTTGTGTCCGTGGGCGACATGTCTGATGTCGATTTCGGCGATATGCTCGATTATCTTACCGATGATTACAGTGCCAAAGCGATCCTGCTTTACATCGAGGCCGTCACCCATGCCCGCAAGTTCATGTCCGCGGCCCGGGCGGCGGCCCGGGTGAAACCGGTGATCGTGGTCAAGGCCGGACGCCATTTTGAGGGCGCCCGGGCCGCCGCTTCCCATACCGGTGCCTTGGCCGGAGCCGATGAAGTCTATAACGCTGCCTTTCAGCGGGCCGGGATGCTGCGGGTGATGGATATGCAGGCGCTTTTTGATGCCGTGGAAACCTTGGCCATGTCCCATCGGTTTTCCGGGGATCGTCTGGCCATTTTGACCAATGGCGGCGGCGTGGGCGTGCTGGCCACGGATGTTCTGATCGATAAAAAGGGGCGCCTGGCCGACCTGTCTCCTGAAACCATGGCACGTCTAAACAGCGTTCTTCCGCCCACCTGGTCACACAATAATCCGGTAGATATCATCGGCGATGCGCCGACGGATCGCTATACCGATGCGTTAAAGGCGCTCCTTGAAGACAAGGGGGTCGATGCCATTCTTGTCTTAAACTGCCCCACGGCAGTGACCTCAAGCACAGAAGTGGCCCAGGCGGTGGTCGATACGCTGAAAGAAAGCGGTTCAAAGGCAGGTTCCCGGGGTTTTTTCACCAGCTGGTTGGGAATGGATTCCGCCCGCAAGGCCCGCCAGATATTTGCCGAAAACAGGATTCCGAGCTATGAAACACCGGCCGAAGCGATTCGCGGATTTATGCAGATTGTCCGCTACCGCCGCAGCCAGGAAATGCTAATGGAGACACCCCCCAACATCCCGGAAGTCTTCGAGCCGGAAACGGACAAGGCCCGCGGGATTGTTAATAAGGCTTTGTCTGAAGGCCGTGTATGGCTGACCGAAACCGAGGCAAAAGCCGTTCTGGCCGCTTATAAAATTCCTGTGGTCCAGACCTACGAAGCGTCCACACCAGAACAGGCAGCTGAGATCGCCGCCGGGATCGGTGGATCAGTGGCATTAAAGATCCTATCCCCTGATATCACACACAAGTCTGATGTGGGGGGTGTGGCCTTGGATCTTGCCTCTGAAGAATTGGTTCAAAAAGCCGCATGGGCCATGCAGGAACGAATCCGGGAAATACAACCCGAGGCAAGAATTTCAGGTTTTACCGTCCAGCCCATGATTCACCGCCCCAACGCCCATGAACTGATTGTCGGAATCAGTGATGATGTGCAGTTCGGCCCGGTAATTCTTTTCGGCCAGGGCGGCACGGCCGTCGAGATCATTCAGGATAAAGCCATTGCCCTGCCGCCGCTTAACATGCACCTGGCCGGGGAAGTGATGACCCGTACGCGCGTATACCGTCTGCTTGAAGGTTATCGTGGCCGGCCGGCCGCAGATTTGGACAGCATTGCGCTGACCCTGGTCAAGGTTTCGCAACTGATCAGCGATATCGCCGATATCGCCGAACTGGATATCAATCCACTGCTTGCCGATGAACAGGGTGTCTTGGCACTGGACGCACGCATTAAGGTTGTCAAATCGCATCTCCCCGCTGCCCAACGCCTGGCGATTCGCCCTTACCCAAAGGAACTTGAGGAGACGCTTACACTTTCCGACGGCCAGACCTTACTGCTTCGCCCCATACGTCCGGAGGACGAACCGTCCCTGCAAGCGCTTTTCTCCAACCTCTCCATGGAGGAGATCCGCCTGCGATTTCTCCATCCCATGAAAATTTTGTCCCACAAACTGGCGGCGCGTTTGACCCAGATCGACTATGACCGGGAGATGGCGCTGGTCCTTTGCGAGCCGACCGCTCAAAAAGAACCACTGCTATATGGCGTGGTGCGATTTTCGGCAGATCCGGACAATGAACGTGCCGAGTTTGCCATCCTCCTGCGGCGCGACATGACCGGTATGGGGCTCGGTCCGATGCTCATGCGCCGCATTATCGATTACGCCAAGAACCGTGGTATCGGGGAGCTTTTCGGGGAGGTGTTGGCCGAGAATAAGTCCATGCTAAAGCTCTGCAAGGCATTTGGCTTTATCAAAAAGCGCGATCCGGGCGATCCGGGTGTGATGGCCGTTTCATTGGCGCTGTGAGGGTCGAGGGCTTTGAGAAAGGCTATGGGCCGGTTTTCGATTTTAAATACGCGATGCAACCCTTTAGCGTCGCCAGTTGCGGGTAGTCTTCCTCGGGGATTTCGACTTTCAGCTGCTCTTGAAACGCAACAGCGAAGTTCATAAAATCGACTGAATCGAAATCGAACTGGTCGCGAAACCGAACGGCGGGATCGAGATTCTCAATATCAGCTTCCGGCGCAATCTTTCCGATAATGTCCAGAGCCATTTCTTTGATTTGATCTTCGGTCAACATGTATCGCACCCTCGGTTAGCGTTTTTATTGTTCATAAAATTATCTCTTAAAACCGTTAAACCAGTCAATACATTTTAGATGCTGCCGAAAGGGAAGGTGCGGATCTCATCGCAATGGCCAGTCACGGTCGGGGAAGCCTCTCCCGGGTTTTTTATGGAAGTGTGGCCGCCGGCGTTTTACATCGCATAGGCTGACCCTTGCTGATCATCAGATCGCGGGGTGTCGAATAAATGCGAAAGCGGACGAAATATTTTTTTTTTCAACCGGGGATCAATATTACCCGGACCGCCACACTCAGGAAGGTAGCAAGTGACATCAATGAAATCACACCGTTCACCGCATTCAGGGCAAACCGCCGGTGGCTTTACTGCCGTGATGAGAAATCCGCACTTATTGCATTTCCAGTAAGTCAGCCCGCAATTGGGGCAGATATCTCCTTCAAACCTGCCGTCTGCCGTGTAACCACAGTGAGCACATACCCATTTTTTCTGTATGTCTTCCATTTTAGCGGCCTCCTTTGATAAACAAGAGGATTCAATCTTCACTTCATGCGTCATCCAGTGGGTTAAGCTTTTCGTGAAGTTTGCGCATATAGAATGTGTGTCCCTCGAATTTCGTCTCGATGAGTTGCCCCTCAGCGATCAGATTTTCAATAACCATCCAGTCAACCTCGGCCTGCATCAGAAAATCGGATACTGCCTCTCTTCGCATAGGATGGACAGCGGTAATACTCAGCAGGTCTTCCTCGACGTTTCCAGTGAATGCGAAAGCATTGCCTTCGTATCCGATGAGATACTCCACCGAATCCATCCGCTTGCTCAAGATTTGAAATGCCCGATTGATACCTTTTTCACCAGGAGATTGCACCCACCTTTCTGCCGGCGGTTTAGTGGGGATCGCCAAAAATATTGTGGCCGGTTTCAGACGGGCCAAAAAGTCGGCAACATCCCTGATAGACGCATCGGTGTCATTGACGCCTCCGACAAGCATCGTCTCTGTCGTCAGCTCTCCACGATAGCGCTTGGCAAATTCCAGTGCGCCGTTTAAAATCGCCTGAAGGTTCAAGGTCTCGTGGGGACGGTTAACCCTGCGCCACAATTTTGCTGTCACAGAATCCATCTTCAAAGAGACCCAATCCGCTCTCAACAATTCCTCTCTCACATCCTCGCGCCAGATAAGGGATGCATTGGTGATGACGGCAATTTTTATCCCCAAAGGCTTTAACAGCTCGATTGCATGGCCGAGATTGATATCCAACGTCGGTTCGCCATCGGATACAAAGGTAAGGTAGTCGATGGATTCACCGCGCTGCCTCACTTTTTGCACTTTATCCCGGACAGCCTTAAGAATTTTTTGCGGTTCATAGTATGCGGTGCGATCAACCTGCATCTTTTTGGTACGTCCCAACTGGCAATACACACAGGAATAGGAACAAATCTTGGGGGGGATATTGTTGATGCCCAGGCTTCGCCCTAAACGCCTGGATGGGACAGGTCCGTAAGCAATCATATGCTGCGCCCTCCTAACTTTTCCTTCGACCATTTTTCAAGTCCGGCCTAATTTCTTCATATGCGATAGCTTGATTACGTCCGCCATGCTTCGCAGCGTATAGTGCCTCATCGGCACGGTCAATATTGCCATGTAGAGAGATGTTGGTCGCCATTTTTGCGATACCGAAAGAAGCTGTAATGTTCAACTGCTTGTCACTATCCAAGTCAATCGGTAGCGAGGACAACCCAATCCGCAACCGGTTCGCAATTCTCTTGGCTTTGCTCAGCTTCGTACTTGGCAAACAAATAAGAAATTCTTCACCACCGTAACGACACATCGAATCATAGGGGCGCAGTTTATCGGTCAAGTAGTGTGCAACGGCATGCAACACCCTATCTCCAACCAGATGGCCATAGGTGTCATTTACGGTTTTGAAATGATCAAGATCAACCATACAAATGCAACATGGTTGACCTGTACGTGATGCTCGTTCATTTTCGTAGGAGAGAATCCGAAAGAAAGCCTGACGGTTAAAAATTTCTGTCAGAGAATCAAATTCAAATAGGATTTCACGAAGTTCATCTTTTAAGTCAAAAATTTTTTGGGAGAAATCCTGTTCTTTAGCTATGAAAAAATCGTAATCTTTGATGGAAATAGTTCCATAATGTTTTATTTTATCAGCTAAGACGAAGGCTCTATTATGCAAATCGCGGTGGATTTGACCAATTAATATAAAAACCGAATGGTCACTCAAGATTGGGAAAGACTGGCTGTAGTACCATTGCCCAAAACCGCATCGCCGGTAAGAATCCTTTGCAAAACAAATCGTTGCTAATGGTTGACCAAATATCAGGCTGCGATGCCAATCATTAAGCCATCCGCGATGTTCGGTGGCAGCCTGTTCAAGTACTTGAATAATAGACTTAATTTTTTCAGTGGTAAAACGCATACGGAATGTAAACTCACTTGAGTTTGTAAGGGTTGATTGAGAGTACGGGAACCGGTGATTTCTTAACCACTTTTTCCGCCACACTTCCAAAGATCACGTGCTCCAACCCTTTTCGTCCATGTGTTCCCATAATCACCAGGTCTATGTCTTCAGCTTCAAGGACCTTTAGAATTTCATCTGCAGCATCTCCGGAAACGACCTTTTTTGAAAATTGGGGCAGCTTTGCAACTGATTTTCACAAACTGTATCCATAGCCTTTTTAGCAACCTCATTGGCTTCTTTTTGGAATTTATCTATAGAAGGATGGGGTACATAGAGCTTCCCCCATTTATTGAGATCCTGCACCACATGCAGTAGGTAAGGGCCTCGGAAATAAATAAATCCACAGTCTTGCTTTTCTTTTGGCCCGTCTTCAGCGTTGCGCCAAAAGTCACGTATAACAAATACGCTCCCTTTGGCGCGCCTTGAAGACAAATCAAAATCCGGCGCAATATTTGTGGATTTATTTATTTCCGCGACCCTAAACTGAACTGTTATATTTCTCGGAAAGCGACAATACATAGGGCAGAATCTTTGTTGAATTTTCTGTCAAATCCAATGGGAAGAGAATCTTCTTAATTTATAACATAGCTTTAACCCCTTTCATTTTCTTCATGTGTCTTTAATTGTTCTTGCTACTGTGTGAATAAATAAAAAACCTGTGATAGTCTCAGGACAATAAAAAAGAAGCGCTATTCGTCGTAATAACCAGATCTATTCACGCGTCATTGCCGTTCCACACTTAGAGCAGCGCTGCTCATTACAGGGAGTTCTAAACTGGTGTGACACGCTTTCCCCACAGTTCGGGCAGACGCAGTATCCGCCGGGACCTGCCGCAATACCACCTTCCCGACTGTGGCCACTACCTTGGCCTCTTTCTTTGCCCTCGCCTGTTCCGGGTCCCTGGCCACTTGGGCCTGATCCATCGCCTCTGGGCATTTTACTCACCTCCTTTAAATTATATATCATACATTTCATCTAGGAAACAAGCCACAGCGCGCGATTCGTTAGCCTTTCAGTCACATACCGGGAAACACTTCCAAAGAAGTGAGCACGATCTGCCCCCTGTCTGCCGACGACCACGGTGCCGTAATTTCCCTTCTTCGCTTCCGCGAGGATCATCTTGCCCACTCTGGCCTTTCGTTTGGTCGTTATGATTTCAACACGATCAGCGGCTATACCGGCTTCCTTTAATTTTGATACACCCTGACCCTCTCCCATGAATCAAATCCGATACCCGCTCTCTATCTTTTAAGAAACGCATCAATCGTGCCATGAACAAGTTCTTTAAAATTAGGCCGCTGACGGCGGATTAGAATTTATTCTACCACCCACACCGTACAGTTGCGCGCATGGTTGACGATCTTGCTGGAGACGCTGCCGAAGAGGAACTTTTCGCTTCGTGAAAGCCCCTGTCTGCCAACCACAATGGTGTTACATTTCGTTTGGTTACGTTCCGCCAGAATACATTCCGCCAGGGAAGGACAGGTGCGGAGCGTGGACGAACCGATACATCCTCCGGCGCAAATCCGTCACCGATCAGAATCTCCCGATAGCGCTTAAGCATGGCATCAACCTTTACCTTGTACTGGCCGAGCCATTTGTCTTTTTCAGCCTTGATCATTTTGTGACTCCTCCGGTTTTTGCAACGTTGGGGTTGAGGTTTGATAATTTTCTAAATTATCAAACAACTGGACCGTATTCTCATAAAACCAATGGGCACCTTTGGAAAAGTGCATCAAAATCCGGTTGAGGGATGCGGGAATGTAAAGGTAAATCGTTTTAAGATTAGCCACGCGATTGTTAAACACGATATTTAAAATGACAAGCAAACGCTCGTAAAAATAACTTTCCTGCAAAACAGGAATTTCTTGTTTGTCGGGGAGGTTCCAGCGGGCAGCCTTGAAGTAATCCTTGGCATATTTTATGCTTTATAAAAAGGAAATTCGTTCTTATCGGTAACGCTATTCCTGAGGAGAAACCATGACAACCCCACAACATTGCCCCAGTTTTGAGCAGTTCAGGGAACTGGAATCTTTCATCTGCAAGTGTCCCGAATGCGGGGAGGAGATCGAAATTTTTTCTGATGAGTTCGATAAGGCCCATGACTGCCCCAGGTGTGGCAACTCAGTTGATTTCACCCAATGCACCCTTTCCGGCAGGGGTAGGAAAGGCACGCCGCGATAGGCGTCTCTCCATATCGATAAACACTGAAAGTGTTGATTTTATCGATACGGCCAGCCAAAGACGGATGTCGGACCTTGTCTAAGGCGGGTGATGGCGGCAAAAAAAGGCACTGGCCGTTTTCCCCGGCTCCACACCGGGTGGTCTACAGGTTTTCATAAACGTGAGCCGCTATGCGCATGGTATGATCATTTTTAAAGTTGAGGTGCCCGCCCGGCAAAGCCAGTGACTCAAATCGCAGGAACAATTATGCGCATCGAGGATATAAACTCGGGGATTAAAAGATGCACCCGCTGCAGGCTGTCTGAGACCAGGATCCATGCGCTGTGCGGAGAGGTAAATTTGTCAGCCACACTCATGCTTGTTGCTCAGGCACCCGGAGAGAAAGAGGACAAATCAGGCACGATGTTTATCGGCCCCTCGGGTAAAGTCCTCGATGAACTGTTGAAAATGGTTCATATTGATAGAAACAAATACTGCCCTTGCAGCATCCTGCTGCTGTCCTCTACGATGCATCGATTAAAGAGTTGCTGGCACGAAATTACCAGAAGATGGGTCTGCTTTTAAAGGCTTTCAGATGAAGATTGTGGAAAGGAAACTACAGCAGAGGAGGAAAGACGTATTGTAATAGGTCGACGACCGACAACGTGGCCCGTCATATATATCTGAAAGCCTATACCGCTGGATTCGGGGGTAAGATAATGAAGGAAGCATCGCTCTATGAAAAGCTTGACAGCAACAAGGTACACTGCAATCTTTGTAACCATCAATGTAAGATCAAGGACGGCAAAAAGGGGATTTGCGGTGTAAGAAAAAATCACAGTGGAAAGCTCCACAGTCTCGTATATGGCAAAATCATTGCCGAGAATATCGATCCCATAGAGAAAAAACCCCTGTTCAACTTCCTGCCTGGCTCAAAGGCATTTTCCATCGGCACCGTGGGATGCAATTTCCGCTGCAAGCATTGTCAGAACTTTGATATCTCTCAATACCCCCATGAGCATGGGGGGAAAATCATCGGCGAGGATCGCACGCCCGAACAGATCGTTAAAAGGGCCAAGGCGGCCGGCTGCGAAACCATCGCTTACACCTATACCGAACCCACCATATTTTACGAATTCGCTTACGATACGGCGGTCCTGGCTCACAGGGAAGGTGTCAAAAACGTCTTTGTCAGCAATGGGTACATGAGCGCCGAAGCCGCCCGTCAGATTGCACCGCATTTGGATGCCATCAACATCGATTTGAAGGCGTTTACGGACAAATTCTACAAAGAGATCTGCGGTGCCCGCCTCAAGCCGGTGCTGGAAACGATTCAACGCATGAAATCGCTGGCGGTGTGGGTGGAAGTGACCACACTCATTATTCCCGGCTTAAATGATGCTGAGGATGAACTGCGGGAGATTGCGCGTTTCGTGAAAAGCGTCGGCCAGGAGATTCCATGGCACGTTTCCGCTTTTTATCCCGCTTATAAACTGATGGATCGGCCACCGACCCCGGTGGCGACGCTGCGTCGCGCCCATGAAATCGGTACGGATGAGGGGCTTCGCTATGTATACGAAGGCAACGTGCCCGGTGAAGCAGGTGAGAATACCTACTGTTATGAGTGCGGGGCCGTTGTCATTGAGCGCTCCGGTTTAGGGTTCATACGCAATCGGCTGCATGATGGAAAATGTCCCGAGTGCGGGAAGACACTCGACGGAGTGGGCATGTAAGCGCCATGGCCGGGCGAGCGCAGCATGTGGCGGTAACATGGCGCCAATCATTTGGCATTAAGCAAGAACGCTTGTGCCTACTTATGAAAGGAGCAGAACATGGACTTTTCGGAAATCATCAAAAGAGGGCAAGATGAAGGCAAGGAGAAGCACGTTCCGACGATCACGATTGGCAAAGGACACAGGGAAGGCAAGGACATCGTTCGTGTGGTTGTGGGTCACGAGATACCGCATCCGAACACCCCAAAACATCATATTGTATGGATAGAGCTTTACGGAGTCAAAAAGGAAAATGACCAGGTGATTAACCTGGGGCGTGCGGCCTGGGCTCCGGTTTATTCAAATCCCAATGTCCGTTTCCAGATCAATCAGATGGAGGATTTCGAGGCCTTTCACGCCCTGGCCTACTGCAATCTCCATGGGCTATGGAGCAACTCAATGGAGGCTTGAATCTCTGGATCGTATCTGAAGGAAATGCCTGTGCAAGCATCCCGTTTTAGTGGAGGTTAATTATCAAACTTGAAGAGATCAAAAAGGCTGTTCAAGAAGGTAGGGAGAGGCTGTTGTGACCATGCCTTAATTGACTTCCTTTGATACCCACCATGAGTGCTACGAAGCATGGTTCACCCGGCACGAGGCGGCTTATCATTCCGAGTTGCTGGCTGTTCGTGCCTTACTGCCATGGCAAGGTCTGGGACTTGAGATCGGTGTAGGAACCGGGCGTTTTGCTTCTCCCCTCGGGATCAAGGTCGGTGTTGACCCGTCGATGACGATGCTTGCTTACGCCGCCGAAAGAGTTGTTTTGGGGCTTCAGGGAACAGCCGAGGCCCTGCCTTTCAAAAATGCGATCTTTGATTTCGCGCTTGTGGTGACCATAATATGTTTTGTGGATGATCCCGTAGGAATGCTGGTCGAGGCGCGCCCGGTACTGAAGCCCGGAGCGCCTCTGGTGATTGGCTTCGTCGATCAGGCCAGCGAGCTTGGTGGGCATTATTTGAATCATCAGGCCGAAAATTTATTCTACCGTGAGGCCAGGTTCTATTCCGCTTCTGAAGTTGGAAACCTCCTCAGGAATACGGGGTTTGTTGAGCAAACCTGGGAACAAACTCTAACGAAGCCACTGAACCAGATGGTAGAGATGGAACTCTTTCGCGAGGGGCTTGGAAACGGGGGATTTGTCGTGGTTTTGGCAACGAAACTTCATGAAAGGCAACAAGAAAAAAACAGATGAGTCGACTAATTAAAGGATACATTCATGTTTATACGGGCAACGGCAAGGGGAAGACAACCGCAGCATTGGGGCAGGCTCTGCGAGCAGCAGGCAGTGGGCTGAAAACATTCATCGTTCAGTTCATGAAAGATTTTCCATATGGTGAAGTAAAAAGCATACGACAATTGAGCGAATGGATCGGATTGGAACAGTGGGGAAATGATACCTTTGTCTTTGATAAACAGCTACCAGGTAAAAGTGATTTTAAAGCCGCAAAACAGGGGCTGCAGCGAACTCAAGAAGCAATGTTAAGCGGTAAATACGATATTGTGATCATGGATGAAGTCTGTGTTGCGATCCACTTTGGCTTATTAAAAACGGAATCTGTGCTATTATTGTTAGAAAAGAAGCCGACATTCGTTGAACTGATTTTAACAGGACGGTACTGTCCGTCCGAACTGATAGAAAAAGCTGACCTGGTCACGGAAATGCGCGAGATCAAACATTATTACCAGAAAGGCATAGAAGCAAGAAAGGGCATCGAGTCATAGCGAGGAGCCTAAAAGTAAATTCTATTCATTTCACCCCGGAATTCGGATGTTCCCGGCAGAGATCTTTTATGCCGGGAATTGCCATCCGGGTTATGTCGTTGGAAATAATTAAATCCACCAAAAGAGCGGGCTAATAATAGGGAATATCAACAGCCCATTTCTCAATACCTTGTACTCGTTCAATCATTTTTTCCAATTTTTGCATAGCATTTT
>JABZFO010000030.1 GCA_014237405.1 Desulfosarcina sp.
CGTTACGCTTCATCCCTCGTCACTGCGGAGTACGCTAAGTACGCCTCATTCCTCGGGATTCGCAAGCCTTGATCTCGGACTTTTTACGAGTCCGTCTGAAACGGGACTTTTTACGAGTTCATCAAACAATGAGTAAAAAAAACAGGCGTAAAAATTCCATTGCCGCAAAGGTGGGGGCCAACCTGGAAAAAAGAGCCAACCGGGAGGTCATGGAAACGATTGCGGCTTTGGACGGGGTCCAGTCGGTAGTCAATGTCACCGGGCGATACGATCTGGTGATCGAGGTGTGTGTGGCATCCCGGGATGCGCTGCGCAGGTTTCTCGTGGAGGATCTATCCACCATCCCCGGCATCTGTTTCAGCGAGAGTTTATCTATCTTGAGGCGATCAACAAGTGGGTGAAGATGGATTAACGACCACCCCATACCGGGGATCCATGTCCTATTTTCGGGAATAAAACCACCAGCGGTCTACCTATTGGCTCGTGACCTTGTTCCGGCCGGTCTCCTTAGACTGGTACAGGGCATCATCCGCCCGCTGGAAGAAGTCTTCTGGGGTCTCCTCCTTTTTGTACTTGGTTACCCCAAAAGAGAGCGTGATTTTTCCCAAGCTTTCTCCGGTGTTTTTCTTTTTCAGGTCAAGGCGTTCAAAGGTAAGGCGTATGTTGTCTGCCAGTGTTATGGCCCCTTCCAACGGCGTATCAGGCAGGAGGATGGCAAACTCTTCACCGCCGATGCGAGCCACCAAGTCTTTTCCTTTAATGGAAGCTTTGATGGTACCAGCTACCATCCGAAGCACATTGTCTCCAACCAGATGCCCGTGAGTGTCATTTATTTTTTTGAAATAGTCGATATCAGCCATGATGAGGCACATCGGAGCTCCAGTTTCTTTGGCCTGACTAATGGCTTTGGTCATGTGTTTTTCTAAACCCCGGCGATTGTCTATGCGAGTTAACGGATCCTTATGCGCTTCAGTTCGGTATTGCTCCATTTTTGTTTTCAGTTGATCGATCTCATTGGTAGCCTGCACCAGTTGTTCCTTGAATGAACCGCTGGATGTCTCCAAGGATTTGATTTCTTCCTTGATTTGGTCAACGATTCTTTCGATGTCTACCTCTGAGAGGCTGGGTAACAGGGAGTCATTGATGGTTTCAAGGTTGTTCTCAGAATTCGAAAGTTCCTGGTTCGTTGTTCTGATGGCGCTAGCGATTTCAGAAAAAACCCTTTTCAGTCCATCGCGAACCAAAACAGCTGCTTTTTGCGTTTCACCGGCGATAAACTGATTGAAAATCTGCTGTCGAATCTCTTCCGAAAAGGCGCCGCTGTTTTTCATGTGGTTGTCAATGGCTTCATTGAGTTCAGCATTCTTTCCCGACGCATATTCATACCAGATGCAATAGTTCATCGGATCCGTGGGAAGGGCGTGTTTGCCGATCAGTTGTAGCGCCAGTCTCAGATACTGCTGTGAATTCTCGATGGTGTCGTTGTATTTCATTTGGCCATTCTCTTGTTATCGGGCAAAGGGATTGCCATCTATTATTCGCACGCCTTCCGTCTTCGCAAAGGCTTCGCCGGGACACGTAATCTTGAACGAAAATCCTCGTTTCTGGCCGGACACTGAACTGTGAGTAAATATTGTCTAAAAGGATTGGGCAGATTTGTCAATTGAAAATACGATCTGTTGGCATTCATCAAAAATTGCAGAAGGTGTGTTGGGGGGGGGGGTACATGGTTTCAATGAATAAAAGCCATGGGATTATTTGCTTTGCCAGCACAGTTGCCCCGTGAATAATTATCTGATACGAAAGGTAAACGTTTTGAACTTTGTTGCGATACTTAGTTGTCTGTAACCGTTGATGCAACGCGGAATACGGACGGAAAGACTGCGCCATTTTGTTCAATTTGTAAAGTTAACGATCCTTGGTTCCCAAGGGAGAATTACGATTGCAGGTGCTCGTCTGTACGCGCTATGACGCTTCCAGCACCAATAAGAGGATAACATCCAATGAAAAAGAAGATACTGGTGGTCGACGACAACCGGATGATTTTGAAATTCTTGTCCAATTTGTTGGATGGCGAAGGTCATGAGGTGAAAACCTGTGAAGACGGTTTGTCTGCGTTGAGTCTATTGACCACCTACCAGCCGGAAATTGTTTTTGTGGACCTGATTATTCCCAAGATCGGCGGTGACAAGTTGTGCCAGATTATCAGAACCATGGAGCATATGAAGAACTGCTACCTGGTGATCATCTCTGCGGCCGTGGCTGAAATGGATCTGGACTTCAGGAAAATCGGTGTGAATGCCTGCATCGCCAAGGGACCTTTCGGCCAGATGGGCAAGCATGTACTGGCGGCCATTAACGATTCCAGCAATCCGTCAAAATCGGTTTCGGAGCACAAAATTCTCGGCATTGCTTCGGTCAATGGCATCCCGGTATATGCCCGGCGCATGACCAAGGAACTGCTGGGGCGTAACCGCCACCTGGAAACCATTTTGGAGAGCGTGAACGAGGGAATCGTGGAGGTGTATGCCGGACGTGTGGTTTACGCCAACTCCGCAGCCGTGAAGCTCTTTGCCATCCCTTTGGAAAACCTGCTTTCTGCCAAGCCTCGGGATCTGTTCGACGAAGCGTCCAGAAGCCGAATCGATGTCTTGATGACACGGGATCCGGAAAAATCCCAGGTGGTTGGGCTGACCCGGCCCCTGGGACTTAATGGGCGTGAGATCGTCATTCGCAGCTTCCCGGTGAAGGCGGAGGCAGATACGACAATATTACTGATCGCCGATGTCACCGACCAGCGGGACTTGGAATACCAACTACAGCATGTCCGACGCATGGACGCCATCGGCAATCTGGCCGGAGGCATTGCCCACAACTTCAACAATCTGCTGATGGGGATTCAGGGGAATGTCTCCATTTTAATCCAGGATAAAAAGGTGGGTGATCCGGGATACGATGAACTGGGGGGCATCGAACGCTGCATCGACAGCGGCGCCAAACTGACCCGTCAACTGCTGAGCTTTGCCAAGGGCGGCCGCTATTCCCTCGATCTGGAGGATGTCAACGATATCGTTGAAAAGTCTTCAAGCATGTTTGCCCGGACCAGAAAAGAAATTCATGTGGACTGGCACCTGGAAGATGAACTGGCCACGGCGGAAGTGGATGCCGCCCAGATCGAACTGGCTTTGATGGACCTTTATGTCAACGCCTGGCATGCCATGTCCAATGGGGGGACATTGACGGTCTCCACAGCCAATGTCACCCTGGATGAATCCTTTGTCAAACCCTTCCACCTGACCCCGGGAAGTTACCTGAAAATCGACGTGGCTGATACCGGGGCAGGGATGGACGAAAAAACCGTTGAGCGGATATTCGAGCCCTTCTACACCACCCGACCTATGGGGCAGGGCACAGGCCTGGGGCTGGCATCCGTATTCGGCATCATCAAAAAGCATCAGGGCATCATCACGGTGGATAGCCAGGTGGGAAGCGGGACCACGTTTTCCATCTATCTCCCTGCGGCCCGGATCCTCCAGAAACCCAAGGACCGGGACAAGCTGCGGGTTATATCTTCTGGCAAACTTCCTGAAAAAGGGTCGGGTACCATTCTGGTGGTGGACGATGAAGAGTATATCCTCAATGCAGACAAGGCCATGCTCAATGAACTCGGCTATGAAGTGCTGCTCGCCAAAGGGGGAAAAGAGGCGCTTCGCGTATTCGATGAGAACAAGGATCGCATCAAGCTGCTGATCCTGGATCTGATTATGCCGGATCTGGGCGGGGAGATTGTCTACGATCGCATCAAATTCTTACAGCCGGACATTCGTGTGATCCTCTCGTCAGGCTATAGCATCGAGGGTCAGGCCGAATCCATTCTGAAGAAAGGGTGCGACGGGTTTATTCAAAAACCATACAATCTGAATAAACTGGCCCGGAAGATCAAGGAAATCCTTGCCTAAGGGAGAAGCAAACAAAGCACGAATGGCTAAAATCCATACGGTCAAGAATCCCCGTAAACTGAAAGGGGGATTCCTCAATCCAAAGAAAAGAAACAGTGCGGCGCGGCTGGCGGATCGCGTACTCCTTCTGGGGTTGGGGGTGGCGTTTGCCTACTGGATCTTCGCCTCCCTGATCTACGCATTGACCGCCGAAAACGGGACCTTCCCTCACCTTTTTTTTAATCCCGGCGTCAACGAGGTGCTGAGCCGGCTGCTGGTACTGTGTTTTTTCATGATTTTCGGCTCCCACGTGGGCTACACCATCCGCCAGCGTCAAAAGGCGGACGAGGCATTGGCGGGCAGCGAGGAAAAGCACCGCACCATCATTCAAAATATAGAAGACGGCTATTACGAAATTGATCGCAACGGCCAATTTGCCATCTTCAATGATTCCTTCCGAAAAATTACCGGATACGCGGCGGAACAGCTCCAGCAGCTGGATTATCGGCGGCTCTTGACCCCGGCGGAAACGGAAAAGGTGATCAAGGCCTTTGACAAGGTGAACCGGACGGGGCGGGCTATCAAAGACCTGGGGTTTGTCATCGTACGAAAGGACGGCGCCAGGCGCTGGGTGGAAACCTCGGTGTCTCCCATCACAGGCGTCAACGGGGAGCCGGACGGCTATCGGGGCATTCTGCGGGACGTGACGCGCCGGCGCCAAGCCGATGCACTGAAACAGGAAAAGATGGCTGCCGAGGCTGCCAGCCGCTCAAAAAGCGAATTTCTCGCCAACATGAGCCACGAGATCAGAACGCCGCTTAATGCCATCATCGGACTGGTGGAACTGCTGCTTGAATCCTCCCTGTCCCGGGAGCAGCGGGAGGATCTCAAGGTGGTTCAATCTGCCGCCTATGCCCTGCTGTCGGTCATCAACGACATCCTCGATTTTTCCAAAATCGAAGCGGGCAAGCTGGAACTGGAACGATCCCCTTTTAACCTGAGGGATTTTCTTGGAGACGCGCTCAAGATCCTGGCCGTCAAGGCCCATGAGAAAAATCTGGAGCTGGCCTACCGGGTGGCGCCGGACGTACCGGACCGACTGGTGGGTGACCATCACCGGTTCCGCCAGGTGCTCCTCAACCTTATCGGCAATGCCCTCAAGTTCACCGATTCCGGGGAAATTATCGTCTTTGCCCAATGCAAGTCCTTGGAAGCCAACCGTCTGATGCTGCACGTGGCGGTCCGGGATACCGGGGTGGGGATTGCCACCGGCAAGCAGGCCCTGATTTTCGGGGCATTCCGGCAGGCCGACGGCAGCACCACTCGAAAATACGGCGGCACCGGTCTCGGGCTGGCTGTATCCGCTCAACTGGTCAACCTGATGGGTGGACAGATTGGTGTCAAGAGTGTACTGGGAAAGGGCAGTATCTTCCATTTTACAGTTGCCTTCGATGTGGAATCAAAGGAACCGGTCGGCTCCAAGTTGCCGGATGAGATCGATCTGAACGGCCTGCGGATTCTGGTGGTTGACGACAATGCCACCAACCTGAAGATATTGTGCGAGATGCTCACCAGCTGGAAAATGTTTCCGAAACCGGCAGCGTCGGCAGCGGCCGGTACCGTGCTGCTGGGAAAAATGGAAAAAAGCGGTGTCGGTTTCGATCTGGCTCTGATCGATTCTGATCTGCCACAGTCGGGTGCCCTGTCACTGGTCCGACAAATCAAGGGGAATGCCGGGGATGCCACACGGATCATTATAATGCTCACCACCACCGCCAAAGAGACGGCCCGGTTCAATGAAGCGGGCGTTGTTGCCTTGGTGACCAAACCCGTCCGCCCGTCGGACCTGCTGGATGCTATCATCAAGGCGCTTTCCATGGAGAAGGTGCCGGTTGAAAAGCGGATCGACAACAAAGTATCCGGCCAGGATTTCTCACTGCCGTCGCTCGATATTCTCGTTGCCGAAGATACGCCTTTCAACCAGAAGTATATCCGGCGGCTGCTGGACAACTGGCACTGCCGGGCAACCATTGTCGACAACGGCCGGCTGGCTATCGAAGCCCTGGCCAATCAGGATTTTGATCTCGTGCTGATGGATGTTCAAATGCCGGAGATGGACGGCCTCACCGCCACGGCAAGGATTCGCGAACAGGAAAAGAAGACGAACCACCACGTGCCCATTATCGCCATGACAGCCCACGCCATGCGAGGCGACCGGGAGCGGTGCATTGAAGTCGGTATGGACGATTATGTGTCCAAGCCCATCTCCTCCACCACGCTTCTGGAAGCCATCTGCCGGGTGGTGCCCACATCAGACAGTGACCCGGCATCGGCAGCAGCGGCAGATCCATCGGCGTCGGCGGATGATGCCGACGAACTGGCCGCGCTTCTTGAGGCGTTCAACAATGATGGCGCATTTTTCAAAGATGTCGCCGACATGTTCATCACCGACTATCCTCCCATGGTGGAGACGGTGAAAAAAGCCATTGCCGACGAAGATGGGGCATTGTTAAGCCGAACGGCCCACGCTCTGAAAGGGATGGCCCGTAATTTTCAGGTCGATGGTGCGGCGGATGCGGCCCGACAGCTGGAACAGCTGGCCGATCAGGGGCAGTTTGAATCGGCCCAACAGCTGTGCCGGAGGCTGGCCGATGAACTGGCGGGGTTTGAACGGCAGCTCAAACAGATGGTGGCACGTATATCAGAGGACTGATCTCCGACTTCCGTCTTCAGACATCTGACCTCAGTCCTCTGACCTCAGTCTTCTGTCACCAGTAACCCGTGTGTCCACGATGATGTGGCGCAGCATCTCCCAGGCCCGTTCCTCCTTCAGGCGTTCCTCTGCGTCGCGGGTGCTCCAATCACCGCTGCCGGTGGAGTAGACAATGGCCGATTTGCCACCCGGCCGCGTGATGGTTTTGACGCCCATCTTTTCCCCCGCAGCGGCGCCCTGTCCGGCCTGTATCTCGCTTTGCAGCATCATCTGGATGGTCTGTTCGGAAACCCCGTTTTGTTTGAGCAGCAGGATCTCTTCTACTGTCAGTGCTCCCGAATCAGCGGGCACGACCCACCACAGACAACAGACGATAAGCATGAGCCGGATTTTCATGACCTTCACCTTTTGATAAGTCTTGACAGAATAGACGCTTTTCTTAATAATACCCTGATAAGAATAGCAATATTTATGGCCTGGTGTCAAACGGCTGCCGCAGTACCTCCAGCACCCGTTGACGCTAAATAGTACACCTAAGGGAGGAGGTCATGTTAAAACTCAAACAGGTCGTGGTGTCCATCGAAAATTCACCGGGTCGTCTTTACGAAGTGACCCATGCACTTGGAAACGCGGGGATCAATCTCAGAGCCCTGAACCTGGTGGACACCGGTGCCTTTGGCCAGCTGAGGCTGCTGGTCTCCGACGTGGCCAAGGCCCGCCAGCTGCTCATGGAGATGCATATCCCTGCCATGGTGAATGAGGTGGTGGCCGCTGAAATCGAGGACCGGCCCGGCCAGCTGGCCAGTGTTCTAAAACCGATTCTGGATGCCAACGTCCAGGTGGTGTTCATGTATGCCTTTTTGCGGCAGAGCCAGGAACGGGCTGTCATGATTTTCCGGTTTTCAGACAATGACAAGGCCATCGCCGTCATGCAGGAAAATGGCGTGAACCTGCTGGACGCCAAACAGTTCGGCATTCTGGAAAACTCGGATTAATCGTCCCGTTCTCCGATGCCAACGCCCATGGCCGATTTTTCTCCGAATTCCGACCGTATGAACATTGCCGATGACATCTTCAGGGACCGATTCAGGGTCTTTCTGGAAGATGTGGCGGACGGGTTTTATGAAACGGATTTGAAGGGCTATTTCCGGTTTTTCAACAATGCCCTGTGCCGCATTTTCGGCTATACGGCAACGGAGATACAGGGGCGGAACTTCCGCGAATTCATGGACGCGGAAAATGCCCTGTATGCCTTTACCATTTTCAACCGGCTCTACGAGTCCGGTGAGATCCCGTCGGGAATCATCTGGAAAATCATCCGTAAAGACGGCCAGGAGCGGATCCTCGAAATATCGGTCAGCCTTATTGTGGACCGGTCCGGCAAAAAGACCGGCTTCCAGGGCGTGGCCCGGGATGTCACCCAGAAAATTGCCGATCAGGAGGAGTTGGAAGCGTCCCAGCGACGCTCCCACGAGCTTTACCAGGCCAGCTCCCGGGCCGAACAGCGATACCGTGCCTTCCTGGAATTCTTGCCTGACCCGGTCTTTGTTTTCAACATGGACAGCACGGTATCCTACCTCAACCCCGCCTTCGAAAAGGTCTTCGGCTGGACCTTGAAGGAACTCGACGGCAAGCGTATCCCCTTTATTCCAGACAGCGAAATGGCCCGCACGCGAGCAGGTATTAAAAAGCTGTTTGCGGAAAAGGTGCTCCACGGCTTCGAGACCCGCCGGTTCACCAAGGAGGGCCGGATTCTGGACATCGTGGTGGACGGAGCCATCTTCTACGATGCACAAGACAATCCGGCAGGTCAGGTCATCGCCCTGCGGGACGTGACCGCCCGGAAGCGGGCCGAGCAGATCAGCCAGGCCCTGTTTCGCATTGCCCAGGCCCTGTACCGGTTTCCTCAACTGGACCGCATGCTGGAGTATATCGCGCGCCAGGTCCAGGGATTGATCCGGGTTGCCGGGGCCATGGTTATCCTCATCGATGAGCAAAAGCAGGAGTTCTACTTCCCGGTGGCGGCATACGAGGACGGCGAGACCGGCAGCAAGATAAAGAAGATCCGGTTCCCCATAAACAAAGGGGTGGCCGGGCACGTCTACCGGACAGGAAAGCCACTGATTGTTCCCGATACGGCCAAAAGCCCGTACTTTTACGACCAGGTGGACAAACAGGCCCAGTACCACCACAAGAACATGCTGGACGTCCCCCTTCGCATCAAGGACCGCATGATCGGCGTGTTGTGTGCGGTGAACAAGAAGGAGGGCGTTTTTGACGCCGCCGACGTGGATCTGTTGAGTGCCGTGGCCAATCTGGTGGCGCTGCCCATCGAAAATGCCCGCATCAACGAAGCCCTTCAGCGCGCTTACGAGAATGTACGCGGCCTCAACCGCGCCAAGGAGCAGGTGATCCACCATTTGTCCCACGAACTGAAAACGCCGCTGTCGGTGCTCTCCGCTTCATTGGGACTGCTGGAAAAGCGGTCTCCGGACGGGCAGGACAAAACCTTGGCCAGGATTATGGCCCGGGCGCGGCGAAACCTCCAGCGGCTGCTGGACATGCAATACGAAATTGGGGACATGCTCCGGGAGCAGGACTATCGGGCCCACGGCATGCTCTCCTTTCTCCTGGACGCCAGTCGCGACATGCTGGTTACCCTGGCCGAAGCGGAGCCGGGCAGTACTCGGGTACCGGAGGTGATCCAGCAGGCCATCGACCGGGAGTTCGGGAGCGCGGATATCCCCTGCGCGGATATCGCCCTGGACCATCTGGTGGAAAAGCATCTGGAGGCTTTAAAACCCAGTTTTGCCCACCGCCATATTCGATTGGACACCTGTCTGGAACCGGTTGCACCGGTGCTCATTCCCGCGGAGGTAATGGAAAAGATTGTGGAAGGGCTAATAAAGAATGCCATCGAGAACACCCCGGACCAGGGACAGGTGACGGTGGTGGTGCGGCCCGGGGAAAAAGGACCCGTTTTCGAAGTGCGGGACACCGGTGTGGGGGTGACGGCGGAAAAGCAGCAGCTGATCTTCAACCACTATTTCGCCACCGGGGATGCCATGAACTATGCATCCAAAGCGCCTTATGATTTCAATGCCGGCGGAAAGGGGTTTGACCTGCTGCGGATCACCATTTTTTCCGAGCGTTACCGGTTTGATACGAAAATGATATCCCATCGGTGCCGCTATATCCCGTCGGACAGCGATTTTTGCCCGGGCGCTATCGATCGATGCGAACATTGCAACAATCAAGCAGACTGTGACGCATCGGGGGGCACCACCATGCAGATCCGATTTCTGCCTTCGAATCAGGTGGATCTGGCGTGCCGCCTATAGATGCAAAGTATTGTGGTATATCGTTTTGAAAATTAAAAAGTGAGTTAATACTCCCCTATTGTCATCAAACGTGAGCTATGACTGAGGAACCGATCGCAAAAGCCAATGGTGTTGACGCGTCCGCCGACGGGGATTTTTTTCGCGACATCAATGTGGAATTCCTCATGCACGAGCTCAAAGACCCCATATCGGTCATCGTGACCGCCGTTCGCATGGTGCTGGAAAAGCCGGGTAAGTACGGCCCGCTGACGAAGCGCCAGGAGAAGATACTGAAACGGGCCCTGCGAAATTCCAAAAAGGCGCGGGGTCTGCTCGCCGATCTGCTGGAGGTGGGCCGGTCCGATGCCGGATGCTTTCAGTGCTGCCGGTTCAATCCGGTTTCAGCGGTCGACGAGGTGCTCATGGATGCGCTGGAAGTATCTGACGCCGGCCTTTGGGAAGCGATTCAGGAAACCGGCCCGGGACCGGATCGGGCGGCTGCGCTGAGTCACCGCGGTATCCGTCTCACCTGCTCCGATGGGGCCCGCTGCGCAGAACTGTGCCAGGATGAGGCCAAATTCAGGCAGATCGTGGGCAACCTTATCAAAAATGCCCTCAAGCACCGGCGGCAGCGGTTGGAAGTCGGCATGGACTGCCGGGGAGATCAGTTGATTATAGAAGTGGTCGACGACGGGCCAGGGGTGGAAGAAGAGAATCAGGAGTTGATATTCAAGCGATACACCCAACTCAAGGCATGTGTGATTTTATCCCGGACCAGTCACGGTCTGGGTTTGGCCGGAGCGCGGATTCTGGCCCGCCACCTGGGAGGGGACATTACCGTGAGAACCCATTGCGGCACCGGCGCAACCTTTTGCCTGACGCTCCCTCTGATGTATCAGGAAAGGCCGTGATTGTATAATTTGAACCGCCAAGCGAGCGCAGCGCCCGCTGCTTACGGCGGGGTTAGCGAGCGAACTGAAAACAGATCGTATTCTTACTGGAAAGGAAAGGGACCCATGGCAGAGAATAAAGCCCATCTGGATGGCAAACGCATTCTGGCGGTGGATGACGAAACGGACATTCTGGAGACCATTCAGGATATTCTGGACATGGCCAAGGTGGACACTGCCCGCAATTACGAGACAGCATCAAAGAAGATCCGGACCGGCCGGTACGACCTGGTGATATTAGACATCATGGGCGTCAACGGTTTAGTACTGCTGGATGAGGCGGTGGCCAAAGGGATCCCCACGGTGATGCTCACCGCCCATGCCATCAATCCGGATACCCTCATGTCGTCCATCCGAAAAGGGGCCATCTCCTACCTGCCCAAGGAAACCCTCGCCGACCTTGACGACCTTCTGGAGGAACTGCTGGCCGCCCATGCCGTCGGCAAACCGCCCTGGAAACTGCTTTTCGACAAGCTGGGAACCTATTTCGATGAGCGCTTCGGGTCGGACTGGAAGGAGAAAGATCAATCCTTCTGGTCCGATTTTTCCCGTAACTGGGAAGTG
>JABZFO010000181.1 GCA_014237405.1 Desulfosarcina sp.
ACCATAGGCAACGCCCGCGAGGAGATGAAAAAGGGAATCGTGCCCAGCGGCATGACCAAGGACGTTTTCATTTCCATGAAGCTGGAGCAGGCCGTCATGGAACAGCAGGGATTCGACCTGGTGGTCATGGGCCAGCCCGAGGGCGCCGGTTGCTACTGCGCCGCCAACACCCTTCTGGCCGGGTTTCTGGAGCGGCTCTCCGGCAACTACCCTTACGTGGTCATGGACAACGAGGCGGGCATGGAGCATCTGAGCCGGCTCACCACCAAGAATGTGGATGTGCTGCTTATCGTCACCGACACCTCCCGCCGGGGCTTGCAGGCGGGGCTGCGCATCCACAAGCTGGCCAAAAACCTGAATCTCGGTGTGGGAAAAAGCTACATCATCATCAACCAGGCCAAAAGCGACCCGGCCGATGTGGTCAAGGAGATGATCGACAGCGACGGCCTGGAACTGGCCGGCGTCATCCCTGAAGATGAACAGGTGTACGAATTCGATTTGGAGGGCCGCCCCACCATCGACATCGATGAAGGAAATCCGGCCATCAAGGCGGCCTATTCCATCTTCGACAAAATCATCCCCTGAGCGGGCGGAACATCGTATAGAACCGTAACAGCAACTGGCACCGCCCGCAAACCCCATAAACCCGGCCCAACAGGAGGAGGGCGCCTATGAAAAAGACCGGCTATTTGCATGACAACAGGTATATGCTCCACGACACGGGGCCCTATCACCCGGAGATGGCCGACCGGCTTACCGCAATATACAACGGCATCAAGGACGCCGGGCTACTGGACCAGGTGACCCTCATCCCGGCGGTTCGCGCCGATCTCAAGTGGATCGAAACGGTCCACGACACCAAATATATCAATCGTTTCGGGGATACCTGCATGACCGGCAAGCGGACCTTCGACTACCCTGACAACCAGATGTGCGCGGACACCTACGAAACTGCATTGCTGGCGGTGGGGGGCATTTTGGACACTGTCCGAAGAATGATGGCGGGCGAGATTGATAATGCATTTTGTGCCGTCCGGCCGCCGGGTCACCATGCGGAGCGGAACCAGGCCATGGGATTCTGCTACTTCAACAACATCGCCATTGCCGCCCGCTACCTGCAGATGGAACACGGCATCCAGCGGGTAGGCATCATCGATTTCGACGTCCATCACGGAAACGGCACCCAGCACATATTCGAGAATGATCCCACGGTGTTTTACTACTCCATTCACCAGCACCCCTCCTTCTCCTTCCCGGGCACCGGGCGGGAATTCGAAGAGGGCAACGAGGACGGCCAGGGGTTTACGAAAAACACGCCGGTACTGCCCGGCCAGGGAGACGACATCTACCGCAAGCTGATTGAGAGTGATCTGCTCCCGACTTTCGACCGGTTCAAACCGGAAGTGCTTCTCGTCTCCACCGGTTTTGACGGTCACAGCGACGACGACATGTCGGATATCAACCTCTCCACCGAGGGCTATTCCTGGATCATGGAAACCATCATGAAACTGGGTAACCAATATACCGCCGGCCGGGTCATTTCAATTCTGGAAGGCGGCTACTGCCTGGAGCGGCTGGGGGAACTGGCCGCCAACCACGTCAGAATTCTGTTCAACGGATAAATGCCGGTTTGTCGATGAACGGCACCGTGCTACCCTAACTACTGATTTTTCGGAGGAGAATATGTTTGTCAGCAGATCCATGGTTTCACAAGTCATCACCATTGAC
This sequence comes from Desulfosarcina sp., assembly GCA_014237405.1. Lineage (GTDB taxonomy): Bacteria > Desulfobacterota > Desulfobacteria > Desulfobacterales > Desulfosarcinaceae > Desulfosarcina. The sequence continues at coordinate 1,729 of JABZFO010000181.1, forward strand.
AAGGATGCCACCGTTTTTGAGGCCCAGGAAAAAATGGCGGTAAACGGGGTTAGGCATCTTCCCATCGTGGATGCAGATAACCGCCTGATCGGCATCGTCACGGACCGGGACATCCGCAGCGCTATGCCATACAGCATGCTCAAAGAAAAGGGTGGCTCCGAAGAGCGGGAACAGTTGGCCCAGCTCAAGGTGGAAGCGATCATGATCCGCAATCCCATGACCCTATCACCCATGCATACCATCCAAGACGCTCTGCTATTGATTCAGAAGAAGAAGGTCGGTGCATTTCCTGTGGTGGACGACGAGGGGAAGCTTATAGGGATACTGTCCGTGCGGGATCTCCTCCGCGCCTTCACCTATGTCCTGGGCATCGGCCAACCCGGCACCCTGGTGGGCATCGAGGTGGAAGAGAAGGTCGGGCAGCTGAAAAAGATCGTGGATGCCATCACCGAAGAAAACATCTCCTTCGGCAGCGTCCTGGTGGCCCGAACCTGGGAGGAAGGCAAACGGGCGGTGTTCCCCTACCTGCTCACCACCAACGTGGCCAAGGTTAAAAGGAAGCTGGCCGGCATGGGATATGCGCTGATCGATCCCATGGACTGGCACATAGACAAACTTCCTTAGCAGCCGTAGGCGATTCGCAAGCATGGCAACTGATCCTGTTGCGGCCAACCCCTACCGGAATCTCTACATTTATTACCTGTCGGGACGGTTTCGGCCGGACCGGGTTTTTGAGCCGGACCACTTTATCGGCAGTTGGGAGGAAGGGGATTTCTCCTTTCTTTTTTTCACTCGGCCACAGATGGAACTGGTGGAAGCGGCCATCTCTGCCCTGCCGGGCCTGAAGCTGCTGGACCACTATCACATGACCTACGACCAGTGGCAGGGCGGCGACATCATGCCCTGCCGCATCGGTCATTTTACCATCTCCCCGCCGTGGTTCGCCGTTGACGAGAAAACCACCGTCGACACCATCCTCCTCGACCCGGGCGTGGTTTTCGGCACCGGCACCCATCCCACCACCCGGGACTGCCTGGATGCCCTGGAAATGGCCTTTGAAGACCAGACCGTCCGAACGACCCTGGACTTAGGGACGGGCACCGGTTTATTGGCGCTGGCAGCCGCTCGTCTGGGCTGTCCCAAAGTCTTGGCCGTGGACGTCACCCTCCTGGCCGCAAAAACCGCAAAACGGAATGTAAGGTTGAATGAACTATCGGATCGAATTCTCGTGGCGCAAGGGGATGCCGAGAAATTCATGGACTTTACGAGCGATCTTGTGGTATCGAACATCCATTATGACGTCATGAAAAACCTGATCCGTGCTAAGGGATTTCTGAAGAAAAAGTGCTTCATTCTGTCCGGGCTGATGCGCAGTGAAGCCGCACGCATCGAATCGACGCTGGCCGGCCTTCCGGTGAAAATCATCTATCGGTGGGATCAAGACGGCATCTGGCACACCTTTTACGGTACAACGATCTGATATGCGGGGTTAAAAAGGACTGATCATGGTCATCACGTGCTGGGGATCTAGAGGCTCCATACCTGTCTCCGGGAAAGAGTACATCAAGTACGGCGGTGATACCACCTGCATGGACATTCGCACCGACAGCGATGACATCATCATCGTGGACGCGGGAACCGGCATTCGGCGGTTGGGCAACCACCTGATCGACCAGGGCCGCTACCGCTATAATTTTCTTCTCACTCACGGCCACTGGGACCACCTCATGGGGTTCCCCTTCTTCAAGCCCCTGTTTCTCAGCTGCACCGAAATTCACATGCACCGGGCACCGTTCCATAAAAAGTTCATGGAGCGCATGTTTTCCAAGGTGATGGCGCCACCCAACTTCCCGGTGCGCTACTCCGACCTCAAGGCAAAAATCGTCTGGGAGGAGGGGGCCCCGGCCGAGTTCAAGATCGGGTCGACCACCGTGGTGCCCATCCCCATCAGCCATCCCAACACGGGCAAGGGCTACAAGTTCATCGAAAACGGGAAGACCTTCGTCTTCATCACCGACAACGAACTGAGCTTCATCCATCCCGGCGGCCTCCCCTTTCAGGACTATGTGGATTTCTGCACCGGGGCGGATCTGCTGATCCACGACGGCGAGTATACCGACGCCGAGTACCGCAGACTCATCGAATGGGGGCACTCTGCCTACACCGACGCCCTGAAGCTGGCCTTTGCGGCCGGTGTAAAAAGGTTAGGTCTGTTTCACCTGAACCAGGAACGCACCGACGACCAGATGGATGAGATCGTGGAACACTGCCGGCAGATCATCACGAAAGAAGGCCGGGCACTGGAATGCTTCGCCGTGGGCCGGGACATGTCTTTTACGCTGTAGCGCCGCCTAACGATCTACCGTTGATGTAAGCGACACCATCCCGCTATCGATGGTTTCCTTAAAGGGTTCGAGGGGTCGAGGATTCAGGGGTTCAAGGGATAGGATCTAAAATCGATTTTCGTCCGTCATTTGATATTTGGATTTTGGCATTTGTCATTTACTCCAGAGTATTTCCGGTGATGATCCTTAGATGAATGTCATTCAACTGATATGTTTTTCAATAACTACCCTACGCCATGTCTGATTTGATTGAACGTACTGCCGAGAAGATCGACCCCATGAAATACGCTCATATCGACGCTTTTCTGAATGATCCGGAGACGGTGTGGAACGTGCTGATCAAGGAGATGAAAACCGTCCTGGACACGGCCCGGCCCAATCCCGGCCATACCGGCCTTGCCGATCTGGAACGGCTGGGCATCCTGAAAACCGTCATTACCCAGAATGTGGACGGCCTGCATCAGATGGCGGGAAACAGCGACGTCATCGAATTTCACGGTAATTTTGCCTGGCAGCGCTGCCTGAACTGTAACCAGGGTATCGAGACGTCGCGGGTGGATTTGGCGCAGATACCGCCGCGATGCAGCTGCGGCGGCATCCTTCGGCCCGACTGTGTCTTTTTTGGCGAGATGATCCCCCACCAGGAACTGATCCGATCCCAGCAGGTGTCGGCGGCCTGCGACGTGATGCTGGTGATCGGCACCTCGGCCATGGTTCAGCCGGCAGCCACCATGCCTTTCATCGCCAAGAACAACGGCGCCGTCATCATCGAGATCAACCCCGAACCCACGCCGCTCACACCACAAATCAGCAACCTGCCCCTGCTGGGCGGTGCCGGCAGCATCATGCCCCGGCTGGTGGAGGCGATCCAGCGGCGGCTGCCGTTACACTGAATACCTTCATTGCTCCCATGACACAATCCAATGACAACCGCTGGGTGAAATCCGTCACCCTCTCTCCGCCTTCACTGGGGGACAACACCGCCGACGCCGACCGGCTTGAAGCGGCACTGAAAAAAGTCCTGAGCACCGACGCCGTTTTTATGGATCTGGATTTGGTGAAAACACTGCCCACCCTGCTGCGGCAATGGAATTACCGGGCCACCGCCGTGCTGTTCAAAGATTCCAGCGGTGCGGAAATTCTGGTCCACCTGGCCGCGCCTGATGCCGTCGATGCCCTGTGCGGCCTGGCCGTGGATCTGGGCACCACCCGGGTGGTGCTGAGACTCATCGATCTTTCCACCGGTGAACACCGGGGTGAATCGGTGTTCGATAATCCCCAGATTGCCGTGGGGCCTGATGTGCTGGCCCGCATCCACCACGTGGAAAAGCCCGGCGGCCTGAACCAGCTCAACCGCCTCATCATCGACGGCATCAACGATCAGTTGCGGGCCCTGTGCAGCCGATGCGGCATTTCTCCCGAGAATATTCACCTGATGTCAGTTGCCGGCAACACGGCCATGACCCACCTGCTGCTGGGCCTCAATCCCCGGTGGATGATCCGGGAGCCCTACATCCCGGCGATAAACCGGCCCGGCGTGTGCAAGGCAACGGAACTGGACATAAACGTTCACCCGAACGCCCGCGTGCTGGTCTTTCCCAATGTAGGCAGCTATTTCGGCGGCGACCTGATTGCGGGAATTCTCTACTGCGACATGGACCGGCGGAAGGAAACGGCCATCCTTGTGGATGTGGGCACCAATGCGGAGGTGGTGCTGGGAAATCGCAACTGGATGATGGCCTGCGCCGGTGCGGCGGGCCCGGCACTGGAGGGGGGTGTCACCCGCATGGGTGCCACGGCGGGCCCGGGAGTCATCGATCGGATCGCCATCGATCCAAACACGCTGGCTTTTGACATCCACACTATCGAAGACCAGCCGCCCCGTGGCATCTGCGGCTCCGGTGTCATCGACCTGGCCGCGGCCCTGTTCCAGTCGGCCATGATCGACATTCGGGGCAAACTGCTGCCCGAGCGGTGCGGGGATCGTTTTAAAGTAAAAGACGGTTTGGGACACCTGACCATCGTACCCGCCGGCCAGTCAGCCACAGGAGAAGACCTTTGCCTCACCCAGGCGGACCTGGACAGCCTGATTCGCTCCAAGGCCGCCATGTACACCATCCTGGAAACCATCACCGGCAGCGTCGGCATAAAACAGAAAGATCTGAACACCTTTTTCGTGGCCGGTACCTTTGGCGCCTACATCGACCCGCAATCGGCCATCGCCATCGGCATGATCCCGGACCTGCCCCTGGAGCGCTACCGCAGCCTGGGCAACAGCTCGCTGGGCGGCGCCACGCGGGTGCTGGAAGATCCCGGGTGCTTCGACCGGGTCAATCAAATCCGGGACGTCATCACCTACATGGAACTGAATGTGAACCAGGATTTCATGAACCGGTTTTCCGCCGCTAAATTCCTGCCCCACACGGACACCTCGCGGTTTCCGACTGTTCGACCGCCCTCATGCCCTCAAGTGCCGCGGAAAAAATAAATTGCCCCAGGACTGGCGCACTTGCCGGACTGCCGAAAACCGGTCGATTTACTATCTCTTAAAAAGAGCCTTTCCGCATTCTTTTCAGCACGTTGGTTCCTGCCAAATAAAGCCTTGAAAGGTTTGGTGCATTATGATAGTCGATGGTTTGGTTTTTTCTACCCACATGCTTTACAACCCAACCCCAAAAGGATCGAGACCACATGACGTCGAAGAAACAGTTGCTGTTTGCTTACGGTTTGGCAATCCACCTGTTGCTTGTCGGCATTATCTGCTATGCCGCCTTTCCGGTCAAAGCGCCTGATGAACCCATCCGGATCATGTATCAGACCAATGCGGGAAAAGTCCTTTTTGACCACTACACACACACCGCCGCATCCGGTTATGGGACAACCTGCTTTGACTGCCACCATCATCCCAGCGATGATGACAGCGCCTTGATTGCCTGTGGAGAGTGCCATCAGGTACCGGCCGAAGACGGTTCCAATCCGGAACGATGTCTGGATTGCCACGATGAGAGTGACATCGAAGATACGGAAATGTTCACACGGGCGGACGCATTCCACCAGCAGTGCACCGAATGCCACGAGCAGTTTGAAAAAGGACCGCAGTCCGGCTCGGAAAATTGCTCCAAATGTCACGTCCTGTAGTCGAGGCCATGTAGCGTTCATGGATCTGTTTCTACGCTTTCATTTTTCACCGCGGCCCTAACAAAAGGTTGAGCTATGCGAAAACGATCACTCTTCGGTCTGTCCAATCCTTGCTTCCATTACGAACTGGCCACCGATGTCTATCCCGATCCGGTGGCCATCCCGACGCCGGAAACCGTTACCCTTTATATCAAGCAGGAACTGAAACGAACCAACATTAGCCTGAAAGTAGGCACACCGGTAAAGACCGGTCAGCGGCTGGTGCTCAACGAAGGCGATGACATCTGTGCCATCTCATCGGTTACCGGCACCATCTGCGCCATCGCCCCCTTCCTGGCCGATTATGGACGGGCATGGACCGCCGTTACCATTAAAACCGACCGCGGCGACACACCGGATACCGAATTTACCGAAGCCAGCGAAAAACCGTCCCTGGAGACCCTTAAACGCTATCTGGCCGCCGGCCCCGGGGAGCCGGACATCGGACCGCTGATGGACGAACGCAATCCCGTGCATACCATCGTCATCTATGGCGGCAACGCGGATCTTCTCATTGACACCAGCCTGTATGTGCTCAAGCACAACGCCGAAGCGGTAAACGAAGGCATCGAAGTCCTGAGAAAAGCAACGGGCATCGAAGAGATCGTCATCGTGGTCCCGGAAGAGAGCGTACAGAACTATTCCGGTCACCTGGACGCCCGGATTCAGTCTGTTTCGTCCCATTATCCCTACGCACAGCCACTCATGGTACTGCACCACTTGACGGGACGACTGCCCGATGAAAAGGGCATGGCATCCATGGGTGTCTATTTTATCCGTGCCGAAGCTGTGGCCGCCATCGGCCAGGCTTTCTCGACCGGCAGCCTGCCCGTTGAAAAGACGGTCACCGTCATCGACAAGCGCGGAACCAAGCACCTGGTCCGGGCGCGGGTGGGCACACCGGTGGGAGCACTGCTTAAAACCTTCGGCGTCGAGATCAACGACCAGGACAAGATCATTTTCGGCGGCCCCATGACCGGCAACGCCATCTACAGCGAAGACCTGCCCATCGGTCCGGACACCGACGCCATCCTGGTTCAGGACAAAAGCGTCATCCCCCTGTACAGCGACTATCCGTGCATCAACTGCGGCGACTGCATCCGCATCTGCCCGGCCAACGTGCCGGTGAACCTGCTCGTTCGCTTTCTGGAAGCCGGACAGTATACCGAAGGTGCCGATCTGTACGACCTTTACTCGTGCATCGAGTGCGGCCTGTGCAGTTACGTTTGTGTGTCGCGCATTCCCATCTATCAGTATATCAAACTGGCAAAATACGAATTAAGCCGGATCACATCTGCGGAGGAGATGAATGAACAGTAAGAAGACGCTAATTGTATCCCACGCGCCGTTCTGGCATGATGGCAGCGGGATTCCCGAGCGAAGCTACCACACCATCATCGCCGCCCTTCCTGCAGCGATCGTGGGAATTGCCTATTATGGCGCTCCGGCGCTGGGCGTCATCAGCCTGGCCGTTGCCTCGGCAATCATCTGGGAACTGCTGCTCAATTATGCCGGCAAACGGCCGATTACCGTAGGCAACGGCAATGCTGCCCTGATCGGATTACTGATCGCCATGGTGCTTCCCGCATCGGCCCCCTGGTGGCTCGTGGTCATCGGCACCTTCTTGGCCATCGTCATCGGTATACAGATATTTGGCGGCATCGGTGCCAACCCGTTCAATCCGGTGGCCCTGGCGATCGCCATTTTAATGGTATCCTACAAAAGCCATCTCGATTTCGACGCCGCATTGGTCAACTTCTCACTCAACTTCCCATCCGCAACGGATCCGCTGGCCGCCCTGAAAGCCTTCGGCCCAGCGGCTGTTGAAAACCTTCACCCCGTCGATCTGCTCATGGGACGGCAGGTGGGCGGCCTGGGCAGTTCCTGTGGTTTGGCCATAGCCATGGGCGGCATCTACCTTATTCTGCGGGGAATCATCCGCTGGGAAATCAGCATCGCCTTCATCGCCGGCGTCTTCATCAGCGCCATGCTGTTCAACATGTCCGATCCGGTCCGCTATGCCCCGCCGGTATTCCACCTGCTTACCGGCTACACCCTGATCGGAGCCTTTTTCCTGGCCACCGAATCCTCATCCTCACCGGTCAACTTCATTCCCATGCTGATCTACGGCGCACTTGGCGGTGTTATGACGGTCCTGATCCGCAACATCGGTGCCTATGTGGATGGGGTGATCTTCGCAATTCTCCTGATCAATCTGATAAACCCGCTGGTCGACAAGATCAGACCCAAGGCGATTGGAAAGGTAGCGTAACATGGGTGAAATGATCAAAATGGTGGTTGTTCTGACCGTGTTGAGCATCGTCTCTGGCGGCAGTCTTGCGTGGTTGAAAGACTTTACCGAACCCAAGATCGAAAACCAGGTGATGAATCTGGTTAAAGGACCCGCCATCCGGCAGATCCTCCAGGCAGCCGAAAACGACCCCGTGGAAGACCGATTCAAGATCATGGATGGTGACGTAGAACGCAATATCTTCGTGGGCGTATTCGACGGTGCGGCCAACACGGTCGTGGTGGAGTCCGTTGCCAACGGTTTTGCCGACAAAGTCGGTATGGTAGTGGCCATCAACATGGCTGACGACACCTTGCGCGGCATGGCCGTAACCACCCACAAGGAGACCCCCGGCTTGGGTGCCATGGCCAAGGATGACCCCAATTTTGCGGCGCAATTTACTGATAAAGTCACCACTAACCCCTTCGGCGTCACCAATGATGGCGGTCAGATCAGCGCCCTGAGCGGTGCCACGATCACCTCCCGGGCCGTGTGCAGCGGGGTCAACAAAGCAGTCGAGATATACAGCAGGCTAAAACCGCAGCTGGAAGAACAAATCAAAGGCATGGGTAAATAAAGGAGTCTACCGCAATGGCCAAATCGATCGCTTACGAATTCACCAAAGGCCTTTGGAAAGATGTTCCGCCGTTCCGGCTGGTCCTCGGCCTCTGCCCGGTGCTGGGCGTGACCACCTCCTTGAAAAATGGTATCGGCATGGGGCTGGCCACCACCTTCGTACTGCTCTGCTCCAACATCCTGGTTTCCCTGCTGAGGAAGGTTATACCGGCCAAGGTCCGCATCGCCTGCTTCATCATCATCATCGCCACCTTCGTCATCGTGGTCGAACAGATGATGCAGGCCTTTGCCTACCCCCTCTTTCTCGACTTAGGCGTGTTTATCCCTCTTATCGTGGTCAACTGTATCGTTCTGGGGCGCGCCGAGGCGTTTGCCTCGAAAAACGGTGTCATCAAGTCGACCGCTGACGGGCTGGGTATCGGACTCGGGTTCACCTGGGCCTTGGGCTTGTTGGGCGCCGTGCGTGAGCTGATCGGAACCGGCTCCCTGAAAGGAGACGTGTTCGGACTGATCCATTGGGACGTCCCCAATATCTTCGGTGCCTCGTTCGAACCTCTCGGTTTTGCCGTTCAGGCGCCGGGCGCCTTTGTGATTTTGGGGTTGTTGCTCTGCGCGATGAACCTGATTCCCAGCAAATAGCATCGAGGAGTTAAGTTACCATGGAATATATCGAAATCATTGTCGCCACCATTTTCGTCAACAACATTCTGCTGGCGCAGTTTTTGGGAAACTGTCCGTTCCTGGGAACTTCCAAGAAGATGGAAACCGCCCTGGGCATGGCCATGGCCGTCATCTTTGTATTGGTCCTGGCGGGCGTCATTACCTGGCTCATATACGATTATCTGCTGGAACCCTACAAACTGGTCTATCTACGTACAATCGCCTTCATTCTGGTGATTGCGTCCCTGGTCCAGTTCGTGGAGATGTTCCTGAAAAAAAGCATCCCCGCTCTTTATGCGGGTCTGGGTATCTTTCTGCCATTGATCACCACCAACTGCGCCGTATTCGGTGTGTGCGTACTCAATATAGACAAGGAGCTTGGTTTTATGCCCGCACTGGTCACATCCTTCGGCTACGCCTCCGGTTTCGGCCTGGCGCTGATCATCTTTGCCGGACTGCGGGAACGAATTCTGCTGGCACGGGTGCCCAAGCCCCTGCAGGACACATCCATCGCCCTGATCACCGCCGGTGTCATTTCGCTGAGCTTCTATGCCTTCCGGGGAATGGTATAAAAGGAGGTTTTCGTGACCATAGCTATTCTCGTTATGCTGGGTATTGGTGCAACCTGCGGGATCATTCTCAGTGTTGCCTCAAAAGTCTTTTATGTCTGGGAGGACCCCCGCATTGCCGAAGTGGAATATTTCATGGCAGGCGCCAACTGCGGGGGCTGCGGCTTTGCCGGGTGCGGTGCGGCGGCCGTGGGCGTCGTTGAAGGCAAGGCCGGCCCCGGCGTCTGTGTGGTCGCCGACGCGGAAGCAGCCATCAATATCGCCGGTGTCATGGGTGTGGATCCGGGAACGGCCGAACCTTTGAAATCCCTCAACTCATGCAGCGGCGGCGACCGCGCCGATGACAAGTTTATTTACAATGGCGCCATGACCTGCGCGGCCATGACCGCCCTCTATGGTGGGCAACGCGTCTGCTCGATTGGTTGCATGGGCATGGGGGATTGCGTCAAATCCTGTCAATTCGATGCCATCCACATGGGCCCCCAGGGGTTTCCGGTAATCGACGAATTCAAATGCGTGGGCTGCGGCGCCTGTGAAACGGCCTGCCCAAAAGGTCTGATCTCGGTCAAAACCATGTCCCAGCGTCTGTTGGTCTTCAACCAGGAAGACCACGCCCTGGCCCCATGCCAGCAGACCTGCCCGGCGGAGATCGACATACCCAAATACATCCGCCTGATCAAGGAGGGCGACTACGAAGGCGCCGTCAACACCATCCGCGAGCGCAACCCGCTTTTACTCTCCTGCGGCCGGGTGTGTCCCCATCCCTGCGAAGATTTCTGCCGCCGCGGCATCGAGGATGAGGCGGTCTCCATCAACCAGCTCAAACGGTTCGTGGCCGACTACGAGATGAACAGCGGCAGGCGCTACCCCATCGCCTGCGCACCGGATACCGGTAAAAAGGTAGCCATCATCGGCGGCGGTCCGGCCGGAGTCAGCTGTGCCTATTTCCTTCGGCGCCTGGGCCACCACCCCACCATCTACGACGCCATGCCCAAACTGGGCGGTATTACGCGATACGGCATCCCTGAATACCGGCTGCCCGACAAGGTGCTGGACTGGGAAATCGAAGGGATCCTAAATTTGGGTATCGATGTGCACTACAACACCCGCCTCGGCGAAGACTTTACCATCCAATCCCTGCGTGATGAGGGCTATGATGCCATTTTTATGGGGATCGGTGCCTGGAAGGACTACACCCTCGGCATCAAAGGAGAAGATCTCAATGGTATCACGCAGGGCATCAACTTCCTCTCCACCATGGCCGTTGCTCCAGACAAGAAAGTTCCCGTTGGCAAACGGGCGGCGGTTGTGGGAGGCGGCAATTCGGCCATCGACTGCGTCCGGTCCCTGCTGCGTCTGGGTTGCGAAGAAGTTTATATCGTTTATCGACGGACACGCAAAGAGATGCCGGCAAACGAGGTGGAGATCGTGGCCTCCGAACATGAAGGCATCAAATTCCAGTTTCTGGCTGCCCCCACACGGGTCATCGATGACGGCCAGGGCAACGTCAAGGGTCTTGAATACCTACAGATGAAACTGGGCGAACCCGACGCCAGCGGTCGGCGCCGGCCGGTTCCCATCGAGGGATCGGAAACCATTCTGGATGTGGATATGGTCATTTCCGCCATCAGCCAGCAACCCGACATCGGCTTCATGGAAGGGGAGCCGGATAAGGAGAATATCACCATCACCCGCTGGAAGACCTTTGACAACGACCCGGAAACCCTGCAGTGCAGCGTGCCCTATCTGTTTACCGGCGGCGACGTGGCCACCGGCCCCTCCCTGGTGGTGGATGCCATCGGCGGCGGGCGGCGGGCGGCCCGCTCCATTCATCAGTACATCACCGGCGAGGAGATCAAAGGATCCCCAAAATCCCTGCTCAAGCGGCACATTCCCGAATCCCTCTTCGAAACGGTTCCCGGTGTGGTTAAATCCAAACGCACGCCCATGCCTGAACTGCCCGTGGCCGAGCGCATCGAATCCATGATCGAGGTGGACCTGGTGATCACCGAGGCCGACGCCAAACACGAATCCAGCCGATGCCTTGACTGCTGCCGGCTGTGCTACAACCCGGACCAGCAAGACCAGAACGCCGCCTGATTATTTCATACCCAGAAACCATCAACGGTGCAGCCGGATCACGGTTGCACCGTTTTTTTATCCCTTTTAAAGACCACCCTTTTATTGATTATACCTCTTTTTTTGACCGTATTCACAATCGACAATGATACGATAGATGATGCGCCCATTGTGGTGACGTTCTGGCCCTTAACCCAAACTTGAGTGGTCTACTCCAGTAGGATCGACGATCATACGCTTACCTTTAGGGTCTCCGGACGACTATACAAAAGCAATGTCCTGATTTACGATCATCAGGCGCGATCGATTCCGGTCATCTTCGCCTACTGGTTCGCCTGGCAGGCTTTTCACCCGCATACGACGGTATACCTGGAAACACAATAATCGACACCCTACCGTAACGGTTTTATCAGTCTGAATTATCGATTCCTGAGCATGGCAATCGTGCGAAAGATGACACCTATGATACGGATATGTTGTTTTGTGTTAACTGCACGGTAAGCCGCCTTGCCACTATATATTGAGGGGCCTTGGATCGGCCTTCTTTCCAGACAGTGGCAAGCTGTCTGTACTTTTGAAGGAATAGAATCTTTGCAGATAGATCGACCTTATCACCCCTATTGAGACAGAAAAGCTAACCACCATATTTTGGGGTTGGACTTTTTTGTTATGGGGATCCATCAGCTTGCGATTTAGCTGTTTTTGGATGTAACACAAAAAAAACCAGAGACATCGTAGACCCTGCCGATATCATTTTTTATAGATTTAGTCTCTATCAGTGGTCCTTTGATGAAAATATTATTCGCCTCCTATTTCCTGAAGTATGAGCCTGTAGGTTTTACCAGTTTTCATGTTTTCGACATACAGCCCATTCTCGTCTTCAAACATTCTCCAGAGTTTCTCTTGGTCCTTCTGAAATATTATATCCCCGGCAACAATCACCCCTCCTTCAACAACATCGGCGCTTATGGTCTGTTGATCAGAGTCCTGACCTGTATAGTTGGCCAGATTCGACCTGGGTTGACAGCATTTTGCCTGGCCGATAATGGGACAGTCACCCATCGCATGCATGTTGCCATACCCGCACCCATCAAGATCAAGTGCGGTAATGACCCAACCATCTGGACACCAGTCAGCCCCAGGTTGGTGGCTGTTGGGTATCCTGTACCAACCACATCGGACCCATGCAAATGCGGATGAAGCAGTCAAAACAGTTACCAATACAGCAAGAACAATAATAAATGAGATTCGTTTATGGCTCATTATTAAATACCTCCTTTCATGGATGTCACATCGCTTTGGTCATTTTAATTTAAATTCCACTAATAAAACAAAATGTTTTTACAGGACACTGCTTACATTCCTTTTACCATCATTCGTTCGCTGCACTTTAGGCGCTTGTCACGAAAGCTGAATTCCCAGCCCTTGGCTCTTTTAAGCGTATCGCAATTCAATCCTTTTGCGCCCCTGAGATCGGCGCCCTGAAGTGCGTGACCCGTCAGATCAATACCTTGTACATTTACATGAAAAAGTTTAGCACCTTGGAGATTAGCGCCTTTAAGATTAGCGCCTTTAAGATTGGCGCTTTCAAGATTAGCGCCTTTAAGATTGGCGCTTTCAAGATTGGCGCCTTCAAGATTAGCGCCTTTAAGATTAGCATCGATCAAAATCGCAAAAGCTAAATCGCCAGAGGACAAATATCCGTATGATAAATCGGCTTTCTCCAGTAGTGCCCCCTGCATTATAGCTTCTTTTAGATTAATCTTTCGCCCTTTAATATAATTAAGTATAGTTCTGTTAAGTGTGGTTTTATATAAGTCAGTGTGGTTAAGGATTGCTTTTTCTAAATCCACTGATGTCAAATCTGCGTTTGATAAAATTACATTGGTGAGGTTGGCACCTTTAAAGCTCACAGTGTAGATCCCCGCAAATAAAGGAGCGGCAGTCTGCAGGATTTTCATAATCATTGACAAACGGGAAGAAATTTTCAAATTAGATGAGCCTCCGGCAAGGAGGCTTTTTTTATGCAAAAA
>JABZFO010000103.1 GCA_014237405.1 Desulfosarcina sp.
CCCATCTCCAGCCCCTCCGGGGTGACCCCGGAGTTGTTGGACATGTTCTGGGCCTTGTAGGGCGCCACCCGTAACCCCTGGTCCGAAAAGATGCGGCACAGGGCAGCGGCGATGACGCTCTTGCCCACGTCGGAGCCGGTGCCCAGCACGGCAATGCAGGGGGCTTTGGTGGTGTTGTTAGTGTTATCGTTCATTCCTATTTTTCAATCCCGGTCCGGGCCGCCACACCGGCATGGTAGTAATGCTTGACGGCCTTCATCTCCGTCACCAGGTCTGCCTTGTCGATGACACGCGCGTCCGCTCCCCGGCCGGTGATGACCAGTTCCACATTGCCGGGTTTTTCCGACATGATGGCCAGAATTTCGTCGGCTGGAAACAGGCCGCACATGGCTGCCACGTTTCCCTCTTCCATGATTACCACCTGGTAATGGCCGGAGGATAGGGCCGAGCGAATCGCCTGCAACCCTTTGCGGGCAGCCGCCACATCTTCCGACGAAGGCTTTCCTTTGATGAACCGGCCCAGCCCGAACTGCTGCACGATGATCCGGTCCGCATACCGGGACAGGGCCTTGATCTCGCTGTAGTCCCCGGATTTGATGAACTGGGCGATATAGACCTTCAGTCCGGCGCCGGCGGCCCGCAGGGCCAGTCCCAGTGCGGCCGTGGTTTTTCCCTTGCCGTCTCCCGTGTAGACCTGAACATATCCGGTTTTAAATGTCATGGGGTTTTTGTTTCTGAAGTTCCGATGTTGTATTTTTTTGCGTATCCCCGGGGGGTAATCATGTATCCTTCGTAACTGAAGGTGACAGAATTGCCCACGAAAACAGTGGTCTGCATATCCACTTCGGCCCGGTGCAGATCTTTCAGCGTAGTGAGCGTCACCCGCTGGTTCTCCCGCATGGCGCCGGTGACGATGCCCACCGGTGTGCTCGGGTTGCGGTGTTTCAGGATGACCTTTTGGGCGCGGGTCAGGTGCTCGGCCCGGCGCCGGCTTTTGGGGTTGTAAATGACAATGACAAAGTCGGCCCGGGCAGCTGCATCCAGCCGGGTTTCGATGGCCGCCCAGGGCGTGAGCAGATCGCTCAGAGATATGGCGGCAAAATCATGGGTCAAGGGTGCCCCCAGAAGAGAAGCGCCGGAGCAAAGGGCGGGGATACCAGGCACCACTTCGATAAAAAGCCGGTCCGAATCTTCAGCCTTTTCTGAACGGCCAATGGCAATGGCCTGCTCTCGGCACATCTCCAGCACCAGCCCGGCCATGGCGTAGACCCCCGGGTCACCGCTGGAGACCACGGCGCAGGAGGTGCCCGACAGGGCCAGCTCCAGGGCCGCCGATACCCGGTCCACCTCTTTTTTCATGGCCGTGCTGACGATCTGCTTACCTTCGATGAGCGGCCTGATCAGGTCGATATAGGTGGTGTACCCGGAAACAGCTTCGACGGTTTCCAGCACCTGGGCGGCGCGTCGGCTCAGGTGTTCCGGTCCGCCGGGTCCGATGCCGACAATGTACAGCCGTCTGCGGCCACCGCCACGGTGACGTTGGCCGTCTTCTGTTTGGGAACGATCAGCCGCCCCCGGTGTGTTGCCAGCAAGGCTGCGGCTTCGCATACGCTTTTGACTCCTATGTGTTTTTCCACCATAGCCGACGGGGTGGGTATCTGCTCCACCTCATTGAGTCGGTCACGGGTAAATACCGTTATTGGAACGTTCAAGGATTCGGCCAGGGCCAGCAGTCCGGGTTCATCGGCCTTCAAGTCCACCGTGGCCAGGGCGCGCAGGCTGGACATGGCCAGTCTGTTCTTCGCGAACGTCTCCACCAGCAGGTCCAGCATCTCTCCGACATCGGTGCCCCGGTTGCACCCCATGCCGGCCACCAATGACCCGGGTCGCAATACCAGCACATGGGGGGGCAGGTCAAGGCGGATATAATCCACGAAAATCCCGGCATTGTTTTCGAGAAACGCGTCCACGGCAGACGGTATTACCTGATCTTCCGGTAGCCGTTGGGCCACCTTCCCGTATGGGTCATGGAGGAAGATCGGGTTGCCGGTGAGCAGTGCCATGTTGATCACTTTGATGGCATCGGGGTTCTCGATGGTCAGCTCGTTTTCCACGGCGATGACATCAATGGCCTGCACCCGGTTCACGTCGGTGGCCGTGGTGATCACCGGCTGGCCGCCGGTGGCCCGGGCCACCTCCCGGGCCAGGGCGTTGGCCCCGCCAACATGGCCGGAGACCAGGCTGATGGCAAACTGTCCCGCCTCGTCGCAGACCACCACTGCCGGGTCCGTGGTCTTGTGGGCCAGGTGGGCGGCAATGGTCCGCACCACGATGCCCGTGGCCATGATGAAGATGTGGCGGGGAAACCTGGCGAACTGACGGGCCACTTCATCTTTCAGCCGGTTAAATCGAACTGCACCTTCAATCTTTGCGTCCAGTTTTTCCGACAGAAAGAGGGCGCTGCCGGCCACCCCTTCAGCGATGATCCGGGCCAGGTGAGCCCCGTTGGGTGTAATCGCCCAGATGGCGGTGCGGCCATGGGCTTCGGACTTCACCGTTCGTCCTCCGCGTTCCGGTATCCGTGGGCAAAGTGCCGGTCGTAGAGCTTGGAATTGTGTACGAGGGTGTCCAGGCTCACATCCAGTACCCGGCCCACCACCACCAGGGCGGTACGGGTGATCTTCTCTTTTCTGACCGTATCGGCGAGTTGTCCCGTTGTGGTCCAGAGAATTTTCTGATCGGGCTGGCTGGCCCGGTAAACCACCGCGCAGGCCCCGTCAGAACCATAGGCGTCCGAGAGAATCCGCGTCATCTCGTCCACCATGGAAATGCTCAGGTAGATGGCCATGGTGGCCCGGTGGGTGGCCAGGGATGTCAGGGATTCGGTTTCCGGCACCGGCGTCCGTCCGGCCATGCGGGTGAGGATCAGGGTCTGTGATACCTCCGGCAGGGTGTATTCGACGCCCAGAGCCGCAGCGGCGGCAAAGGCGGCGGTGATACCGGGGATCACCGAGTAGGGAACGTTTCGTTCCCGCAGCTTGGCCATCTGTTCGAAAATGGCCCCGTATAGGCTGGGGTCGCCGGTGTGCAGGCGAACCACTTTTTTCCCTGTATCCCAGGCGTCGGCCATGGCCGATACCATTTCCTCCAGGTGCAGGCCGGCGCTGCTCAGGTGACGGCAGTGCGGCCGGGTCCATTTGAGCAGAGCCTCGGGCACCAGGGAGCCGGCATATACGACCAGATCGGCCGCAGCCAGGGCCCGCTGCCCTTTTACTGTGATCAGATCCGGATCGCCGGGGCCGGCGCCGCAGAAGATCACGGGGTTCAAGGTATCTATGTCTGAATCAGGGGAAGGTGATGAGTGAATCACGATGGATGCTTTCTTTCTGCGTATCAGGGACGGCTGCCGGCGATAATCCAGACGGGGTTCGCAGCTTCCAGACGGTGGCTGAAGGGCATGGGCGTTGCCCGGCTTACCTGGATCTGGATCATGTCGATATTAAAACCAAGATCTTCCAATGCCTGGGTGGCCGCTGTGAGGTTGGCTATCAGGACGGTGTTTACCACGATGATGCCTCCCGGTTTCAGCCGGTTGGCGGCCATCTGGATAATGTCGGTCAGGTCTTTGCCCCCACCGCCGATAAACACCCGGTCCGGGTCGGGAAGACGGGCCAGTCCCTCGGGCAGGTGGGAATGTATCACCTTCATGTTGCCGATGCCGAATCGAGATCGGTTTTCACGGATTTGTCGGATCCGCTCCGCCTTTTGTTCCACCGTGTAGATTTCTCCCCGGATGATGAACAGTCCCGCTTCGATGGAGACAGAACCGCTGCCGGCGCCCAGGTCCCAGAAGATTGCCCGGTCGAACAGGCGCAGCCGGGACAGGCTTACGGCCCGGACTTCGGCCTTGGTGATCAGCCCCTTTTCATGGGCGAACCGGTGGTCGGGCATGCCGGGAAACAGAGCCGGGACGGTCTGCCGAATGGGATCTGGCTTCAGGACCACCAGATTGAGATCGGAAAAGGTCATGGCCCGCGCCTCCGCCGGCATGATCCGGGTGATCTTTTCGTCTTCCATGCCCAACCGCTCCAGGACGCACATGGTAACGTCTGAAAAGGCATTTTCCACCAGGATATCCGCCAGCCACTCAGGGCCATGGGTCGGGTCTGTATATACGGCCACGGTATCGCCGCCGGCCAGCCGCCGCAGCAGCTCGCCGGTGTGGTTTCTGCCATGGAGGCTCACCACGCGAACGTCCTGCCAGGGCTCGCCCAGACGGGCAAAACCGACAGCCACAGCAGAAATATTGGGCAGGATGTGCACCTGCCCGGCGCCCAGACGGCGTGCCAGAAAAGCGCCGATACCGAAAAACAGGGGATCGCCGGATGTGAGCACCACGATGGTGTTATTGGGCATTTTTTCCTGGAGAAAATCGCCCAGCCCTTTCAGATCCCTGTCGATGACCCGCCGCTGGCAGGCCAGATGGCCAAAGTGATCGATGAGCCGTTTCCCGCCCACGAGAATGTCTGCGGCCTCGATAGTTGATCGTTGCCGGGACGTCAGGTCGTCTGGAGAGACTCCCATGCCGATGATGGTAACCGGAGGCGCCAATAATGTTTCCTTTGTCGGTGTCCATCCATAAACGGCATTTTGCGGCCCGTATCTGTGTTCTCGCGTTATTGAAATCCTCAACGTAGCGCTGCTACGCCTGTGGTTTCAATAACCCTGCGGCCTTAATCTGAGCCTCAAGCCACCATTTATGGATGGCCACTGAATTTTGGCCAAGTGCCTTGCCACACTAGCCCCAATCCGGCTGCGTGTCAACCGCTGCGGTACCGTCGTAATTAAAAATCACGCAGCGGACGCGGACCTTGTTTGCGGAGAATTCCACAGCGAAGCGTCGGGCCTGTTCGGCCACGTGGACAATTACTGGCAGGGCGCTTTCCTGAAGCGGATCAAAGGCGTGCCGGGCGGTGTTGGATGCGGCAATTCTGCCGGCCAGCTCCGGGTTTCCGGTCTGCTCCAGGGTCCAGCGGGCGAGGGCCTCAAGGGTTAGTTCGGACTTGGCGGCGTGGGTATGGGGGATATTCTGGGCCATCTTGACGGCCTTGCCGAAGAAAACCGCCAGGGTCGCCGATGAAAATCTCCGCTTTGCGGCAGCGGCCATGGCGACCTGGAAGAAATCACCGATCTGGATAAATGACTCTTCAGCAAGTTCAGGCCAGCGGTCTTGGGCAAAGCGTTCGCTGCGCCTGCCGGTGGTCAGCACCAGATGCGTCAATCCGGCGGCCCGGGCCACGTCCATGGCCTTTTCGATGGTGGCCACATAGGCCTCGTGGGACATGGGGCGGACGATGCCGGTGGTCCCCAGGATGGACAGGCCGCCGATGATTCCCAGCCGGGCGTTGAGGGTTTTTTTGGCCAGCCGCTCCCCCTCGGGTACGAACACCTCGACGTGTATGCCGGCATCGGTGGGATGGGCGTCGAGCAGTGCATTGATGCTGTTGGTGATCATGGTGACGGGCCCCGGCGTGATGGCCGCTTGGCCCGGCGGCATCTCGAGGCCGGGCTTGGTCACCACGCCAACGCCTGCGCCGCCGGTGATTCGAATACGATCCACACCCGATCGTTTTTCCAGGGTTACCATGGCCCCGATTTCGGCGCCATGGGTAATGTCCGGGTCGTCGCCGGCATCCTTGATCACCGTACAGCGCGCCTTGTTAGATTCTACCAGCCGGCACTGATGAACCTCGATCCTCGTGGTATCACCGGTTAAAAAGGCGATCTCCACCCACGACGGCACCTGGCCGGTAAGCAGCAACTGGAGGGCTGCTTTAGCGGCCGCGGCCGCCGCCGCACCCGTGGTAAAACCGGATCTGAGCTTTCCCGCCGGTCTTTTCAACGGCTTTTCTTCCTCAGCTGGTACTTTCGTACCGCGGCGTTGTGTTCCTTGATGGTGGTGGAGAACTGATGGGTGCCATCTTTTTTGGAGACGAAATAAAGATAGTCGGATTGGGCAGGGTACAGGGCCGCTTCCATGGCAAGGGCCCCCGGACTGGCGATGGGACCGGGGGGAAGCCCTTTGATCTTGTAAGTGTTGTAGGGGGTGTAGGTCTCCAGGTGCCGGCGTTTGATGTTGCCGTCAAAATCGGGAATGCCGTAGATGACGGTAGGGTCCGTCTCCAGGCGCATGCCTATTTTCAGGCGGTTGTGAAAAACCGATGAGATGACCGGCCGCTCCTGAGGGGCACCCGTCTCCTTTTCGATGATGGAGGCCAGGGTGACCACCTCGTGAACGCTTATTCCCAGCTCTTTTGCCTGCTGCTCCCAGGCCGGTTTAAATGCGGCCCTGAACTGTTTGACCATGGTGGCGATGATGGTGGTGCTGTCCAGCCCCCGTGGAAAATAGTATGTGTCCGGGAACAGATACCCTTCCAGCGTATCGGCCTCGATGCCGAAGTGTTTGGCTATTTCCGGATTGCGGGCAGCATCGAGAAAGTGATTTTCCGATTCTAGGCCGGCGGCAGCGACCGCTGCGGCAATTTGTACCAGGTTATATCCTTCCGGGATGGTGAGCCGGTACAGGTGCACTCTGCCCTCCACCAGCTGGCCCAGAATTTCCCTGGGCGTCATGGTGGTGGAGAAAAAGTACTCCCCCGCCTTGAGCAGTTTGTCCTTCTTGTCGAGCCTGGCCAGAATCGTGAAGCGGAGGGCATCGGAAACCAGGCCTTCCTGCCGGAGGGCCTCGGCAGTCTTCTTAAGCCCCTGGCCCGGGGAGACGGTGAACAGTTTCTCTATGCCTGCCGTTCCCACCGGCCGATCCGCCCAGGATAGGAGATGCATATACAGCATCCCGGCAGTGCAGATTCCCACGAAAATCAGAGCTAATATGATAAAACCCAGTTTCTTGACCATAATCAGTTGCTTTCGATCCCTTAAGATTCGCTGGAGGCATACCATAAGGCATGCAATCGACGCTTGTCAAAGAAGAACTTGCAGAACGGCGGAATATCAGGGAGACCATTGAAACTGGGCAATACAGCGGGGTAAGGGGGGCGATACCGGCAATAAATGTCAAATCCGTCAATTGACCTTCGACACTGGTTATTTAGCATTTCCCTATTGGGGTTTATTTTTCGTTCGAGGAAAGGTATACACAAAAGTCAATCGCATGCTGACAGGAGACCGGTGAACATGACTCAGCGCCACCCTGATAAGGATCACTACCACGGGTTCGAGCAGGGCCCCATCCGGCCGCCCAGCGAGGCAGGCAGCCTGCTCATCCGGGTGACCCGGAACTGCCCCTGGAACCGCTGTACCTTCTGCCCCGTATACAAGGGTGCGCGCTTTTCCGTTCGTCCGGAATCCCATGTCATCGACGACATCGATGCGGTCCACCGGCACGTGGTGACGCTGAAAAAGCTGGCGGACGGTTCCGGGAGCATTCTCCGTCAGGATGTCAGTGAATTGATGCAGTGCCTTTCCCCCCAAGAGCAGCAGGCCTTCGGCGCCGCACTCAACTGGTATGCCGGCGGTATGACCGCCATTTTTCTCCAGGACGCCAACAGCCTGGTGGTCAAGCCTGACCAGCTGATCCGGATCCTGCGCCACATCCGGTCCCGGTTTCCCTGGGTTTCGCGCATCACCTCCTACGCCCGGTCCCACACCATCGCCCGCATCAGCGACGACAACCTGAAGCAGATGCGGGAAGCCGGGCTGAACCGGATCCACATCGGGCTGGAGTCCGGCTCGGACGCGGTGCTCAGCAGGGTTCGCAAAGGGGTGGACAAACGCACCCAGATCAAGGCCGGACAAAAGGTGAAAAAGGCCGGTATGGAATTATCGGAGTATGTGATGCCGGGTCTGGGGGGAAAGGAGCTGTCCCGGGAGCATGCCATTGAAACGGCAGACGCCCTGAACCATATCAACCCGGATTTCATCCGCCTGCGGACGCTGGCCATCCCCGGCGGCATTCCACTGGCCGAAGATCAACGCACCGGTCGATTTATTAAACTCAACGATCTGGAGATGGTACGGGAAATCCGGCTGTTCATCGACAGCCTGGACGGCATCACCAGCATGATCGTCAGCGATCACATTCTCAACCTGTTTGAAGAGGTCCAGGGCCGTCTCCCCGATGCCAAACCCCATATCCTGGCGGTGCTGGACCGTTTTTTATCCCTGTCCGATCAGGATCAGTGCCGCTTCCAGGTGGGCCGGCGCCTGGGCATCTTTACCCGCCTGATCGATATGAACAGCCCCAAAAGGCGGGCCAAGGTGGATGCATTTTGCGCACAGCACGGCATTACGCCGGGCAATGTGGATGTGATGATCGATGAGATGATGAAACGGTTTATTTAGCGCCTATCCAGAGATGGCATCTTGCGGCCCAGGCCGGCGTTCTCACGTTTTCGCATTCCTCGACGTAGCGCTGCTACGCCTGCGGTTACGAAAACCCTGCGGCCTTGGCCTGAACCACAATCTACCATCTCTGAATAGACACTATTTCGTTAGACAACGCCGTGTTCCGGAAACCAATGGGAAGCCATTATTAATGGGACTCAACCACAGTTTCAAGACGGCCAGGAAGAAGATCGTTGCTCTGGATGCGGATGAACGGGAAGTCGTTATGGCCATCTGTCGGGACATTTATCAGGCCCAGGTGCGGTTGACGGAAAATGCCAGGCCTATCCTGGAAAGATGCATGTCCAACTGCCGGGGTCTTTGCTGCCGGAATATCCATCCTGCCGACATCATTACCGAGTGGGATCTGCTTTACATTCTGGTCATGGCACCACAGATGGAAGAGGCCATGGCGGCATGCCTGAAAAGGGAACGTTTTTTCCCTTCCGACTGCATCTTTCTGGAAAACGGCACCGGACCCTGTCTCTTTCCCGACAACCTGCGACCGGAGCGCTGCATCATCTCCTTCTGCCGGGTGGAGCCTTCCGTGGAAAAAGAGATCGGCCGGGTGATGGGCGGCTTCAGCCGGCTCATCCGGTTCTTCCTGTTCCGGCCTTTACGCCGGTTGTCGAGATGGCTGAGGCCACTCAATTCCGCCCGCGAACCCTAAGGGCACAGCTTGACATTTGATCGGGTTTATGTCTAATGACACCAACTTTTTAACCAACGGAGAGGTGGTTTATGAGAAAGGTAAGAGAGGCGGCAAAGCCGGTCAGTTTTTTTCTGGCGATTTTCATGATGGTGGTTTTTTCCCCCTATCAGACCGTTCTGGCCAAAATGGTTACCGCTGAAACGGTTCTCGATGCAGGACGTGTCAATGCTGCCCGCGCGTATGTCAACACCGTTTTAGCCCGTGAAGATGTGACGACGGCGCTCGTCTCCCAGGAGATAGATGTCCGGGAGGCAATGGCACGCATTAACACGCTTTCAGACGCAGAGATCATCGCCCTTGCCGACCAGATGGAAAGCCTGCCTGCCGGCGGAAGCAGTTTCGGGATTATTGTCGGCGCTTCCATCGTTATCTTTATTGTCCTTCTGGTTACGGATATAATGGGATACACAGATATTTTCCCCTTTGTTAAGAAAAAACAAATATAGCGCGAAAACACTGAATCTAAAACCGGCTGTACGATGTTTTGGTCATTTTATACTGATCCTGGCGCTCGCTCTTGCAATTGCCGGTTGCGCAGGACATGCCAGGATCAGCTGGCCCATAACGGCTAAAGACCTCCCTGATCAATACCTGCTGAATAGTATTCCGTTTTTCCCCCAGGAAGAATCCCAATGCGGCCCAGCCGCACTGGCAATGGCCCTGGCATGGAGCGGGGTTCACGTCTCCCCTCAAGATCTATCATCTGAAGTTTTCACGCCGTCACGAAAAGGAAGCCTTCAATCGGCGATGATCGGTACCACCCGGCGGCACGATAGAATTGCCTGCTTATTATTCGATCCTGAATCATTGATCGACGAAGTCGCCGGCGGACACCCGGTCATCGTGCTCCAGAATCTCGGGCTTTCGTGGTACCCGGTCTGGCATTATGCGGTCGTCATCGGTTTGGATTTGAACAGGGGCAATGTGATCCTGCATTCCGGGACGACTCCCCAAAAACAGATCTCCTTTAAAGTTTTTGAAAACACCTGGGCCAGAAGCAACTTCTGGGGCCTGCTGGTGCTGCCGCCGTCACAGCTGCCTGCTGTCGCCAAAGAAAAGGACTACCTGCTGGCGGTGAGCAATCTTGAACGATCAGGCCGCTGGGAAACCGCCGCCGAAGGCTATCGAACCGCATTAAGCCGATGGCCGGACAGTCTGCCCGCCTACATGGGATTGGGTGTCTGCAAATACGAGACCGGGGATTTAAAATCAGCAGAGGCTGTTTTTCGCGAGGCAACCCTCAAATTCCCGCATGACGGGGCTGCTTTCAACAACCTGGCTCAGGTGTTGATGGACCAGGGCAGAAAAACCGAAGCCCTTGACGCGGTCATGAGAGCTATTGAACGCGGTGGCCCGTTGAAAGCGCATTTTGAAAGCACACTTGAAGAAATCCGGAATCAATGAATGGGTTCCGTTCACGGGGTCGATTTATAAGAACTGCTCGATTATTCACCGCAGCGTCACGGAAAACGCAGAGATAATTAGGAAAGCAATAATGCAAATGGCAAAGACTGAAAGCATTGAAAAAATAAAAATCATTCCTTATGAAGATCGATATAAACCGGATTTCACGCGACTCAATCGAGAATGGCTTGAGGACTTTGGTCTGCTTGAGGACGCTGACGCAAAGCACCTCTACTCCCCACGTGAATCAATCATTGAACGAGGGGGACAAATTTTTTTGGCTGTCGAGAACGGGAACGTGCTCGGGACGTGTGCGGCAATTCATGGTAGCGGCTTAACTGTAGAGATTGCCAAACTCGTAGCTGCGCCCCTTGCACGACGACGTGGAATAGGGCGTTTACTGACGCAGACGGTGATAGACTATGCCCGATGTATTGGCGCAAAGAAGGTTGTCTTGGTTTCGAGCACAAAGTTGAAATCAGCGTTGCGGCTATATGAGTCCATGGGTTTCGTTTACCAACCGTTACCCGCGCAATCGAGATATGCATCAGCAGATGTCTACATGGAACTTGTGATTTCTGCCCCAATGTCA
The DNA here is from genome assembly GCA_014237405.1 of Desulfosarcina sp. Lineage (GTDB taxonomy): Bacteria > Desulfobacterota > Desulfobacteria > Desulfobacterales > Desulfosarcinaceae > Desulfosarcina. Next base: position 11,112 of record JABZFO010000103.1, read on the forward strand.
TTAACTTAACCAATCGGTTTGTATTGGAGGAAGAATTTTCTGAACTTGGCTTTATGATTTCTCGGATATTTTCTTCCCGGCCTGATTGGTTCCACGGTTCTTTGAAAAATA
>JABZFO010000020.1 GCA_014237405.1 Desulfosarcina sp.
GCCAAAAAGGCGTATTTAAAAAATATACGAACCATACCTGGATTATTAGTGTAGACAAATTCTTGCCGTGTTTGGCATGAAAAATAATCAAAAAGATTAAAAGACCGGAGTCAAAGAATGAAGGGAATCATTCGGGGAGTATCTTTTGACAAGATCTACTGAATTATCAGGATTCTTTTAAAAGTCACTTAGTATTTTTCTGCTGTTATACCTGCTTTTCACTGCCGCCACTTTCTCTTCAGCCGCTGAAAAACCGCCTTCAAAACGGGTTTTGGCCATATTTGTATTCAAACAGGGACTACCCTGGTCATATCGCATCGAAGAAAGCCTGCGTGCAGCTTTAGCCTCAGAATCCTCCTGTCCCATCGAACTTGACGTTGAACACGCGGATCGATCGAGAAACCATGTCGGCAATGTGTTTTCGAAAGCGATGCTGATGGTTCTATTTTTTCTTGTCTTTTCAGTTCTATAGTTTGACAATGGATTTGCTTATGGGTTTAATGGTTTCATTGCAGTGCATTCAGAATCAGTACCAATCAAATCAACCAAGGCGACTGGCCTATAATCCATCAAAATGAGCAAAAGCATAAACAAAAAGCGGACTGCTGCTCACCCGAAAGGATCCGATCAGAACGCGGAGCGGCGAATAGCAGAATTAACGGCGGAACTGGTCAGGGCAAACGAGCAAGTGGCCGCTTTCGATGAGCGTTTGAACCGAGAGTGCGAGAAACGGAAACAGGTAGAGAAACGCTATGCAGAACGCCTGCGTTTCGAGACCCTGCTGACGGAACTCTCTGCACGTTTTGTCAGCCTACCTGCCGGCCAGATAGACGCCGCCATTAGAGACGCCCAACATCGCATCTGCGATCACCTCGGTCTCGATCGTTCCGTGCTCTGGCAGATCATTGAGGGAACGCCCGGCAAGATGCGGCTGTCACATATTCACGACGTTTCCCAAAGTTTCCTACCGGACGCCCCCTTTGATGCAGAAGAGGCGTTTCCCTGGGCATTCGGCCAGGTTTTAGACGGGAAAGTTTTTACCATGGAGCGTGCCGGGGACCTCCCGTCGGAAGCGGAACATGATCGTGCGGTATTCACAAGCTGGGGGATCAAGTCATGCGTTTTTGCGCCTCTGGTGACCGGCGGAAAAGTTAAGGGGGCGTTGTCATTCTGCATCCTGCGGCGTGAAACGACGTGGCATGAGAGAGTGATTCAACGGCTCCAGCTGATTGCCCAGTTATTTTCGACTGTCATATCGCGCCAGCAGTCCGAGGAGCACCTGGAATCCCTCAGGCGGTTCGAAGCCTTGGTGACCGACATTTCCGCCCACTTCGTCAATCTGCCCGCCGAAAAGATAGACACCCAAATCGAAGATGCCCAACGACGCGTCTGTGAATGCCTCGACGTGGATCTGTCCGCATTGTGGCAGTGGTCGGAAAATTCACCCCATTTCATGACCGTGACCCACATGCACAGCCCGCCGGAAGGCCCGGAGCGCCCGGTGGGCATCGATGGCCGGGAAGCGTTTCCCTGGGCGCTGGAAAAGGTGCTTCGTGGTGAGGAATTGGTTTACTCCACGGAAAGCATGCCCCCGGAAGCGGCGCGCGACCAGGAATCACGCCGCCATTTCGGCATCCAATCGTCGGTGGTTATTCCATTGTCAGCAGGAGGAGGACCTGTTATCGGGATATTGGCCTTCGATACCTTGAGAAAGGAACGGACCTGGCAGGAACCGATTCTGGAGAGGCTTCGTATGATCGCCCAGATATTCGCCAATGCCCTGGCCCGCAAGCGCAGCGACCTTCAGTTGCGTGAAAACCGGATGCGCCTGAGCGCGGCCACCGAATTTGCAGGGGTGGGGCTGTGGGTCATAGAGGCTGATACCGGCGGCGTCTGGGTCACCCCCCGGGCCCGAGAACTGTTTTATTTTGCCGAGAATGAGGCGCTGGATTATGCCAGCTTCGATCGAAAGATTGACCCGGCGGATCGTGAACGGTTCGATCAGGCTGTGCAGGCCGCCATCCAGTCCGGCGAGAAACTCGATATCGATTTTCGGATCGTGCTTCCCGACGGTGACGTTCGTTGGATTAGAGCCAGCGGAAAGCAGTTGCCTGCCACCAACGGTAAGGCGGCTCGCCTGATGGGGGCATCGATTGACATTTCCGCTCGCAAGCAGATGGAAGCTCAGCTGCGCAAGCAGCTGGATGAGATCAACAGTCTCAAAGAGCGGTTGGAAAAAGAGAACATCCACCTGCGCAAGCAAATCGAACTCAAAGCCGTCCACAAGGAAATAGTAGGGCGAAGTCCGGCCATGCTTCGCGTTCTTAACCAGGTGGAACAAGTGGCTCAAACGGACACCACCGTTCTAATCGAAGGCGAAACAGGCACAGGCAAGGAGCTTCTGGCCCGGGCAGTCCATCAGTTGAGCGATCGCAGGAAGCGTCCTTTGGTAACGGTCAACTGTGCTTCACTGCCCTCCACACTGGTCGAAAGCGAGTTGTTCGGCCGCGAAAAAGGTGCTTATACTGGAGCCCTGACCCGAATGACGGGACGCTTCGAGGCGGCTGACAGGGCCACCCTCTTGCTGGATGAAATCGGAGAACTGCCGGTGGACGTGCAGGCCAAGCTGCTGCGGGTCCTGGAGCAGGGTTGTTTCGAGCGATTGGGCTCCGTCTATCCGATGAAGGTCGATGTACGCATCATCGCGGCCACCAACCAGGACCTGGCCAAGCAGGTTGCTGCCGGCAGATTCAGGAAAGACCTCTATTACCGGCTGAATGTTTTCCCCATCCACCTGCCCCCGTTGCGGGAACGCCCCGAAGACATTCCTCCGCTCGTCTTGGCCTTCGTGAGACAATACGAAAATAAAATGGGCAAACGGATCGATCACATTTCACGCCAATGCATGGATGATCTTCAGTGCTATGCGTGGCCGGGCAACATCCGTGAGCTGAGAAATTTGATCGAGCGCGCCTTGATTGTGACCAGCGGCAGAACCCTGGAGGTGAGTCTACCCCGGGGAGCGGTCGCTGAATTTCCCGAGGATCTTAACTTGGAAGAGACTCAACGCCGGCATATCACACGCGTTCTGCAAAAAACAGGCTGGCGCCTTTCAGGTCGGGATGGTGCCGCCGAAGTTTTAGGGCTGAAGCGCACCACCTTGCAGTCAACAATGAAAAGACTGGGCATCAGACGACCACCACGATGATGATGCCTACATATCGTCGTTGATGCCGGTATAACGGCAAATACGAACCCTCCTCAACACTTCCCGCATGTCTACGATCAACCTAAATACTTAATATTTTAAGGTCGTTATTAGCAAGCAATCTGCCATTGCCGAACTGGCACGCATTTCGCTGATTCACTTGTAACTCTCGATCTCACCGGCGAACCGTTTACATCGTTCTGAAAACTGACTCTCTTTGATTCAAACAATTGGACATGCCCCGGATATGGAGGCGAGTTCATGCGCCAAGCACAGGGTGATCATATGAATAAGGGCAGGGTGCGTTCCACCATAAGAATGCTGATTCCTTTGGACAAGCAGAGCGAGGCGCTCGACATTCTCGGTTCGGTCAGTGCGCAGATCCAGTTCGAGCCAAGCTGCATCAGCTCACGGATTTATCGGGGTGTGGATGAAGTGCGTGCCATCATGGTTGAAGAACTCTGGGCAAATGAAGAGGACATTCTGCGCCATGTGAAGTCGGATGCCTACCGCTGGGTTCTCCTGGTGATCGAGATGGCCGAAGAGCCGCCGGAAATCAGATTCGACACGATCGCAGGATCGAGCGGGGTTGAGATCATCGAGAAGGCCAGAAAGCAGGCTTGAAATCAGACATTCGGCCAGATCCAGTCGCCTCGTTCATCCATCTCTGGGGCGTAACTGACCTTCAACTGTGCCGGAACTGAGGATAGTTCATTTTTACCGGTAATTCAGGCCGACAGACAGGGTCGAATTACCTTAAACGCAATTCTATCCAGCTCATAGAAAGGACATGACCCATGCAAAACAAATCAGGACGCCATTCGACGCGCAAAGTTATCGGGGCGAGCATCATGGTACTTCTCTTTGCTGCCCTTTTCACCATCACCGCCTGCACGACAACCTCCCCGCCACCGCCCGTCGCAGAGAGCAGTTCGACTGCCTTCAAGGAAGGCGTTCCGGGCGGGGTCATGGTCGATACCGTGGAGGTGAGTGCGAAAGTCACCGCCATCGACACCGCCAACCGCAAGGTGACCTTACTGGGGCCGGATGGAGACGAGTTCACGGTGAAAGTGGGACCGGAGGGCGTCAACTTTGACCAGGTCCGGGTGGGCGACATGGTCAACGCAACCGTGACCAAGGAGCTGGTCGTTTACCTCGACGAAGAGGGTGCATCCGCGCCTGACGGATCCGCAGCGATGGTGGCGCTCGCCCCGAAGGGCGCCCAGCCTGGGGGGGTGGTGGCGGCAACCACACAGGTAACCGGCATGGTTACGGCAATCGACCAAACCAGCCGCACCGCGACACTGCAATTCGATGACGGCAGCTCAAAGACCTTTCCGGTGCGCGATGATATCGATTTGAGCCGGCGCAAAGTGGGAGAAAAGGTGGTGTTTCAGGTCACCGAGATGATCGCTATTTCCGTAGAGAAACAATAACCTCACTGACCTGGCAATGCCAGTTGATGATGGTTGCGACAATGCAATTACAGGAAGGATTATCTAAATGAAGACAAAAATAATTCTTTTCACACTGCTGGCGGTGACCCTGGCGGCAGCTGCCCCCGCCCACACCCAGGCACAGGAAAACGATGCAAAGGTCATTCTCAAGGCAATGTCGGATTATGTGGGCAGTCAGAAAACGATCCAACTCGCATTTGACAGCGATATCGAGGTGATCACCCCGCAGCTGGAGAAAATCCAGTTCACCAATTCCGGCGAGGCGCTGATGAGCCGTCCGGACAAGCTGCGTGCCCACCGGGTGGGCGGCTATGCGGATGTGGCCCTGTTTTTCGACGGTAAAACCGTCAGCATCTACGGGAAGCACGTCAATGGCTACGCGCAGTTCGACGCCCCGGGCACTGTCGATCAGTTGATCCACGCCCTCCGGGAGGGTCACGGCGTCGCGCTGCCCGGCGCCGACCTGCTCATGTCGAATTCGTATGATCTGCTCGTGGCCGGGGTTCAGGAAGCCAAACATATCGGCCGGGGCGTCATCGATGGCGTAGCGTGCGAACACCTGGCATTCCGCAACTTCGATACCGACTGGCAGCTTTGGGTGGAGGTGGGTGAGCGGCCCATCCCGCGCAAACTGGTGATCACCAGCAAGACCCTGAACAGCGCACCGCAATACACGCTTCGCGTCAAACAGTGGAAGACCGGCATTGAACCGTCTTCAGATGGGTTCGCGTTCACACCGCCGAAGGATGCACAAATACTCGACCCCAATGCGCTCATCGAGCTCGATGAATTGCCGCCGGATGCACCACAAGGAGGAGATCAATGATACACGTCACTTGCAGAACCGTGCTCATGGTTGGCCTGGCCATGGCCGTATGGCTTTGGCATGGCGACATCAAGCCGACATTGGATAAATGCCTGGTCGCCACCGCGGAAGCGGTCGTCGGCCGTCCAGCCTCACCGGTCAGTTATGCCGGCGTGGCCCGACGTTCCACCGTGGGGGCAGGGGCACCGGGCGTTGGCGTTACCCCGGGCCCCGGTGTGGGAACGCCGGGTGTGGGGGCAGGTGCACCGGGTGTGGGTGTCGTACCCGGGAATGCGGGCGGCCCCGTGAACCGTGTGGGGGTGCGTTAAAATATCCAGCCGAACCCGCTGGTGGCTGCCCGTCAATGGTGCTGCAGGAAACGCATCTACACCTCACTGATCCCTTATACGCCATATAAAGGCGCGAGCAAGGTACAATCAAGGGAATACCTCATAAGTATAGGTAAACAACTACGAAATTCAACCCAGGAAATGAAAAGGGGGAAGGTCATGTATTACAAGTTTTTCAAGATGAAACCGCGCCTGAGGCGGTACCTATTGCTCGCGGTCTTGAGTCTTGTCATTGGCAGCACCTCGGCCGCTGTGACACCGGCCGCCACCGTTGAGACCACCGGCTTGCCTGGCTCGCCGAGTGCCACCACGACCATCGACGGTAACCAACTCCCTCCGATGCCGGATGAAACCTTCGGCGGGAAGATTGAACGCAATGCTATTGATTCGACACCCTACTGGCCGCCTCGCGTGGTACCGCCGAAGGGTGCGCCCAACATTCTCCTGATCATGACCGACGACGCGGGCTATGGGGTGTCCAGCACCTTCGGGGGAGTCATCCCTACACCGGCAATGGACCGTATTGCAGAGGAAGGTCTCCGCTACACCCACTTCCATTCCACGGCTGTGTGCTCGCCGACGCGGGCGGCGCTCATCACGGGGCGCAACCATCACCGGATGGGCACTGGTTCGATACCGGAACTGTCGACCGGCTACCCCGGCTATAACGCCACCATGACCAAGGATAATGCGACCATTGCCAGAATCCTCAAGGGCAACGGTTACGTGACGTCCTGGTTCGGCAAGAATCACAATACGCCGGATCTCCAGGTCAGTAAGATCGGGCCATATGATCAGTGGCCCATCGGTCTGGGCTTCGACTATTTCTACGGTTTCATGGGCGGTGACACCAGCCAGTGGCAACCGGGCAATCTGGTCCGCAACACGACCTATATCTACCCATTCGATGACGATCCCGACTTTAACCTGGTCACTGCAATGGCGGATGACGCGATTGACTACATGAAGACCGTTGATGCGCTCAATCCGGATCAACCCTTCTTTATTTATTATGCGCCCGGCGCGACCCATGCGCCGCATCACCCGACACCGGAGTGGATCGAAAAAATCAGCAAGATGCACCTTTTCGACGAAGGCTGGCACAAGCTGCGCGAAACGATCTTCGCCAACCAGAAGAAGCTCGGCGTACTCCCGCCGGACGCCAAGCTCACGCCCTGGCCGGATGACCTTATCAAGAAGTGGGACCAACTCTCAGAGCTCGAGAAGAAGCTGTTCATCAAACAGGTGGATGTGTTTGCCGCCTACGTGGCCTACACCGACCATGAGATCGGCCGCGTTATCCAGACGGTCGAGGACTTGGGCAAGCTCGACAACACCCTGATTATCTACATCACCGGCGATAACGGCACCAGCTCGGAAGGCGGGCCGACCGGCACACCGAACGAAGTCGCATCGGTTCAGGGCGTCCATCTTCCGGTGGAAGCGCAGATGCAATACTACGATGCGTGGGGGTCAGACAAGACCTACCCGCACATGTCGGTGGGCTGGACCTGGGCCTTTGGCACGCCGTTCTCGTGGACCAAAATGGTGAGTTCGCATTTTGGCGGCACCAAACAGGGCACGGCCATTTCCTGGCCCAGGGTGATCAAGGACAAGGGTGGCATCCGCAACCAGTTCCACCACGTGGTTGACATTGCACCGACCCTTCTCGAAGCGACCGGGATTTCGCTGCCCGAGGTGGTTGATGGCATCAAACAGAATCCCATGGATGGCGTCAGCATGGTCTACACCTTCGATGAGAAGAACGCGAATGCGCCCTCAACGCACAAAACCCAGTATTTCGAGATGATCGGTGACCACGCGATCTACCACGATGGTTGGATCCTCAGCACCAAAGTCATGCGTGCACCGTGGGACAACAGTGGAACGGCCGACAAGAATCCTGCAGCCTGGCCGTGGGAACTGTACGACCTCAGCAAGGACTGGACACAGTACAACGATATTGCCGATCAGTATCCCGAGAAGGTCAAGGAGCTGGAAAAACTGTTCTGGGAGGAAGCGGAGCGGAATCAGGTGCTGCCTATGGATACCACCACCTTCACCCGTTCGATCCTGCCTCGGCCCAACCTCACAGCCGGTCGTACTGTGTTCACCTATTCCGGGGAAGTAACGGGTACGCCCAACGGCAATGCGCCAAATGTTCTGGCCTCATCCTACAACATCAAGGCCGAGGTCGAGATTCCTGAAGGCGGTGCTGAAGGCATGCTGGTAACCCATGGCGGCCGCTTTACCGGCTACGGATTCTATTTGCTGAAAGGCAAGCCGGTATATACCTGGAACCTGATGGGCCTCAAGTTGATCAAGTGGGAAGGTCCGGATGCGATAGCTCCCGGTAAGCACACGCTTGAATTCGACTTCAAATACGACGGTTTGGGCGCCGCTACGCTGCAGTACGGAAGCCCCAGCGGCCTAGGTCGCAGCGGAACCGGCTATCTCAAGGTGGACGGGAAAGTCGTTGCTACGCAAAAAATGGAAAAGACCGTCCCGATGCTCATGCAATGGTGCGAAAACTTCGACGTGGGGGCCGATACCGGCACCCCGGTGAACGACAAGGACTATCGGGCGCCGTTCAGGTTCACCGGCAAGCTCGATAAGCTGACGCTTACCATCGACCGGCCGAAGCTATCGCCGGAAGACATCAAGAAGCTCAAGATGGCCATGCACAACAACCCGGCGAGCGAGTAATGCTCTTTAAGGATTCCCAAGGTCACGATCAATGTGAAATGAATGAGATTTCAAACTAAAAAAACCCAGAGAAAGGAAACCAAATGAGCAGCAACCTTAAATCCACAACAGGAAAACGTAAGTTTGTTTTGTCGTTTGTCGTTCTGATGATGATAATTCTTGCGTCGACCGGTGCGCTTGCCCAGCAGGCTGCCAGCGAGACCGGCTCCTGGCAATTTGGTGTGGGTATCTATGGCTGGTTTCCCGATATCGCCGGGCAAACCGCCTTTACGCCACCCGGCGGCAGCAGCGAGTTCGAGATCGACATCGATAACATCCTCGATAATCTCGAGTTCACGCTGATGGGCACGTTCGATATGCGCAAGGGGCGCTGGGGGCTTCTAACCGATGTTATCTACATGGATGTTGGGGGTTCGGAAACCGGAACGCGTGAGGCCAGCATCGGCGGGAACCAAATACCTATCAACGCGGCCGCCGATGTAAATCTTGATATAGAAAGCTGGATCTGGACCTTAGTCGGGTACTACCGCGCAATTGAGCAAACCGGGATGACGCTGGATGTTCTTGGGGGAATGCGGTACCTCGATGTCGAGCAGTCGGTGAATTGGAATATCACCGGCAACGTCGGGGAGATCCCGGTTCCTGACCGCACGGGCGCCGCAAAGGCGAGCCTTTCCAATTGGGACCTGATCTTCGGTGCAAGAGGCAGATTCGCCTTTGGCGCCCAACATGCCTGGTTTGTGCCCTACTATTTTGATTTGGGCGCAGGCGACTCCGACTTTACGTGGCAAGGCGTTGCAGGATTGGGTTACGCGTTTCACTGGGGTGAGGTAACGGCTGTCTGGCGTTACCTGTATTACGACCTGTCATCTGACAAGCCCATTAAGGATATGGATTTCAGCGGGCCCGCCGTCGGATACACGTTCAGGTGGTAGTTGTTTATATATGGGAGATTTTTACAAGAACGGCTCGAGAGGCGACACGCGAACAGCAATTAGACCAACTCTGGGATGACCGCCAGGCCATGTTGAGACATATTCAAGCCGATGAATGGCAGACGATAATCGACAGCGCAAGAGCGGAAATGGAGAAAGAGGCGGCCAAGAAGTCAAAAGAATAGGTCGCGGAATGCGCATCCTCACCAAAGGAATGAAAATTTGTACATGACGGTAGTCCGATGGAGCATGATCTTGTTTACAGTCTTGTCGGTTACAATCGCCGTTCCTGTTGATGCGCAGCAGCTCGAACCGCGAAACTACACGAACATACCGGTGGGGATGAATTTCCTGATGGCCGGTTACGGGTACGCCACCGGCAGCATTGTTTTAGATCCGTCGATCTCGCTGCAAAACGCGGATGTCCAGAATCACGAACTGGTCCTGGGTTACGCCCGGTCTCTCGATGTATGGGGCATGTCCGGGAAATTCGATCTCATTCTGCCCCATGCCTGGTCATCGGGGTCGGCCGAATTCGCCGGTGAGTTCCATGAACGCAAGGTATCCGGATGGGGCGATCCGCGTTTGCGCCTATCCGTCAATTTTTATGGTGCCCCGGCACTGTCGCTGAAGCTCTTTGCCAGTACCGGTGTATACGCTCGCACGGCTGGCGATTTCGATGCTGTGGGAGTGGCCTGGCAATACAGATGGGGTGGCGGGCTGTAGTTATAATCACGATATTGAGCGATTCTGTTGTTCGGCAATAACCCAAAATATTAAAAATGTGAATTTTTCAAAATGAAAGGGGAACAGGTCAATGAACAATGCAATAAAGATTTGCTTGATAGGCCTACTCGCATCGCTGGCGATCCTGTTGCCTGCTTTCCAGGCTCAAGCAGCGCAGGTGGATAACCCTGGCGATCAACCTTGGGAAAAATTCGCTGTCAACCTGGGGGTATTCCTATCCGCATTGGACACCAGTTTTCGTATTGGATCCGGCGTCGGCCTGGATATCGATGTTGAGGAAGCACTTGACCTGGATACGAGCGACACGGTTTTCCGTACTGAAGCGATGTGGCGCTTTTCAGAAAATCGGCGCCATCGTTTGGATTTTTCGTGGTTCTCTTTTAAGAGAGACGGCAACCGGCTAATCAGCGAAGATATCACCTTCGAAGATAAAAATGGCGACCTGATCACGATAGATGCGGGTACACGCGTGGAAGCCAATTTTGATCTGGATATTTACCAATTGGCCTACAGCTACTCCTTCATCCAGGATGAGCGCATTGATCTGGCGGCAGGAATCGGTTTTTATATCATGCCCTTGGACTTTGGCCTACGCGCATCTGGTGCGGTTGAAACAGAAGGAAGTGAAGATTTTACAGCACCATTGCCTGTCGTTGGATTGCGCATGGATATTGCTTTGACTCCCCAATGGTTCATCAGAACCGGTTCCCAGGTTTTCTATTTAGAATACAATGTCATTAACTTAACCAATCGGTTTGTATTGGAGGAAGAATTTTCTGAACTTGGCTTTATGATTTCTCGGATATTTTCTTCCCGGCCTGATTGGTTCCACGGTTCTTTGAA
>JABZFO010000165.1 GCA_014237405.1 Desulfosarcina sp.
TGGGACAGAAACATTTATCAAGTTCCCTCATGGCTTGCCTCCAGCATGGATTATGAGATGCACTGGGGTAAGCCTAATACAACCAGGACACAATGTCAACTATATGGGGACATCACCCATTTTTGCAAGGAGAGAAAAATGAAATTGAAAGTGTTTATCCTGCTGATACTGGTTGCCCTGCTGAGTGTTCCCGCTACCATGGCATCCGATCCCGAACCCACCGTTTTGACCAACAAGGAAGCCATCGATCTGGTTCAGACCCACGCCAACTATCTGTGGACCTTGGTTGCTGCCGCCCTGGTGTTTTTCATGCAGGCCGGTTTTGCCCTGGTTGAGGCGGGCTTTACCCGGGCCAAGAACTCCATCAATATCATGATGAAAAATCTCATGGATTTTTCCATCGGCTCCATCGCCTTCTGGGCCATCGGCTTCGGGCTCATGTTCGGCGCCACCTCCACCGGCTGGTTCGGTACCACGGGTTTTTTCCTCAGCGATTTCACGCCGGACGGTGATCCGTGGGTGCTGGCCTTCTGGATGTTCCAGGTGGTGTTTGCCGCCACTGCCGCCACCATCGTTTCCGGTGCCATGGCGGAACGGACCAAATTCACCGGTTACCTTCTATACAGCATTTTTGTCTCCGGCCTGATCTATCCGGTCTTCGGCTCCTGGGCCTGGGGCAGCCTGTTTAACGGCAGCGGCTGGCTGGAAGGCTTCGGTTTTATCGACTTTGCCGGCTCCACCGTGGTCCACTCGGTGGGCGGCTGGACAGCCCTGGCCGGTGCCATCGTGCTCGGCCCCCGTCTGGGAAAATACACCAAAGACGGCAAGATCAAACCCATCCTGGGGCACAACATGCCTATGGCCGCACTCGGTGTGTTCATCCTGTGGCTTGGGTGGTTCGGGTTCAACCCCGGCTCCACCACCACGGCGGACACCAGTATCGCCATGATTTTCGTCAATACCAACCTGTCTGCTGCTGCCGCCGCTATTTTGGCCATGATCGTCTCCTGGGTGAAATTCGGCAAACCCGAAGTGGGCATGAGCCTCAACGGCGCTCTGGCGGGCCTGGTAGCCATCACCGCAGGCTGTGCCAATGTGACTCCCTCCAGCGCTATCATTATCGGGACCGCTGCCGGTGTCATCGTTGTCTTTTCGGTCATGTTCTTTGATAAGATCAAGGTGGACGACCCGGCGGGCGCCATCTCCGTGCATGGTGTCTGCGGTGCCTGGGGCACCCTGGCCGCCGGCATCTTCAACATCGGCGGCACATCCGCCGGCCTCATCGGCGTCCAGCTGCTGGGCATTGCCGCCTGTTTTCTCTGGACCTTCCCCACGGCCTTCGTGATGTTCAAGCTCATCGACAAAACCATCGGCCTGCGGGTCTCGCCGGAAGAAGAGCTGGAGGGTCTGGATTCTGCCGAGCATGGCGGTATCGCTTACCCGGACTTCGGTGTTTCCACCCACGGCAGTATCTCGACGACTTCGGGGATGCCGGGCGCATCCAGCTATGCGACGGCCACCCAACCGGCTACCCAGCCGTAATCGAACCGTTAATCAAACGGTTTTTTTAAGTGACCGTTTAACCCATTATCCGTTCCTCCCTCTGAATGCACCTTGAAGCGGCGGGTCCCGCGGCTTCAAGGTGCATTTTTAGTTGAGTTTACCGAGTTTGCGGCAACTTCGTTTTTCAAGCCGGTAATTACATTTTTGTAATTTATAGAAGATTTTAATTACACTTTTGAAGTATTAACGTAAATTCAAACAACAGCACAAATAGTCGCAACTTGCTTTTATCATAATATAATTTTGAAATTTGGTTCGCTGGCACGCGGGTTGCTTTGCTCTATTCTCGTCGAACCGACACCAAAGGATACGGATGTGACGGAAACTGCTCCCAACAACCTGTACGCCAATGTCTCTCTGGCCCTGAAAAAAGGTCGGGCACGGCTCATCGATGATCTTCTTGCGGGAAACGCGCCTGGATTTCTCAATGACCATGCCCGGCTCATCGACGACTATTTTCGTCAAAGCTACGAAAAAAGCGTGGTGGGTCCGAAGATGAATATCGCCAAGAACCCCTATGCGGTGGTGGCTCTGGGAGGATACGGTCGGGCGGAGCAGTGCGTTTACTCTGATGTGGACCTGCTGTTCCTATTCGAAAAGAAGGTTCCCCGGGTGGCCGAGGAGCTGGTACGCGAGATCATCTACCCCTTGTGGGACATGGGGCTGGATGTGGGGCATGCCACGCGGTCCATCAAGGAGTGCATCTCCCTGTCGCGCATGGATTTCGAGGTCCTGACCTCTATCCTGGATGCCCGCTTTATCTGCGGTATGTCCCCCCTTTTCATGAAACTGATGAACCAGATCCGAACCAAATTCATCAACCTCAAACCCGAAAATATCATCGCCTGGCTGGTGGAAACCAACCGGGAACGGCACCGGCGCTTCGGCGATTCCTCTTATCTGCTGGAGCCCAACTTCAAGGAAGGCCAAGGGGGACTGCGGGACTACCATACCATGTTGTGGATCGCCAAAATCAGGTCCGGGATCAAGCAGCGCCGGGACCTGGAGTACTATGGGTACTTTTCCCACGATGATTATGTTCGCCTGTCCGAAGCCTTATCGTTCATCTGGAACGTGAGAAACCGGTTCCACCTGATGATGAACCGAAAAAGCGACCAGATTCATCTGGATCAGCAGCGAAAACTGGCGGATGTCATGGGCGTGCCGGCGATGAATGGCCACCTGCCCGTGGAGCACCTGCTGGGTGAACTGCACGGCCACATGGAATATGTGAAGCAGCAACACGAAATGTTCCTGTACGAGATAGAGCAGCAAAAACGGCTCAAACGGAAAAACAAGGGGTTAAAAACCACTGGCGTCAAGGGACTGAAATTCAATCGGGGGATGCTGAACTTCATCTCACCGGAAAAGATTTTCAATAACCCCCGGCTGCTCATGGACATCTTTGCAGAGAGCGCATCACAGCGGGCACCACTGAACAGCGAAGCCAAACGGCTGGTAAAGGATTTTGCGCATCTGGTGGATGATGCATTCAGGCGCGATCCCTCAGTGGTTCAGCAGTTTGAACGGATCCTAATCAGGTCCGGCCAGGCCTTCGAGGTGCTCAACCAGATGCTGTATACCGGCTTTCTGGCCCGATTCATTCCTGAGTTCAGAGCCGTCGTGAACCGGATCCAGTTCGATCAGTATCACCTTTACCCGGTGGCCAGGCATCTACTTTACACTATAAAAATTTTAAGAGGCATCGATACCGATGCGGGAGCCGAGGCCGATGCCCTCGCCCACAGCTTGTACAAAGAGTTGAAAAAAAAGAAACTCCTATTGTGGGCGGCCCTGCTCCACGATATCGGCAAGGGAGAGCCCAAAAGCGGTCACGCCGAGCGCGGCGCTGCCCTGGCGGAAAGAATTCTTTTGGACAAAGGGGCACACCCTGCCGATGCCAAATCCGTGGCGTTTCTGGTAGAACATCATCTGCTGCTGATACAGACGGCCACGCGACGGGACATCAACGATGAAGAGACCGCTATCACCATAGCCCGGATCATCAAGAAGGTGGATGTTTTAAAAATGCTCTACCTGCTTACGGCTGCCGACTCCATGGCCACCGGGCCTAAGGCTTGGAATGACTGGACATCTTCGCTGCTCAGAAACCTGTTTTTCAAGGTGCTCAACATTCTGGAACATGGCGAACTGGCCACCGGGCGTGCCGTGAGAACCGTGGAGAAAAAGCGGCAGGCGGTGGCTGATGCCATGGCGGCAAAAATGGCGCCGGATCAGCTGGACATGCTGCTCAAATTCATGTCTCCCCGGTACATGCTCTACACCCCTGCCGGAAACATTCCCGGGCACCTTCAGCTCTATAAAGACCTGGGCGACCGGCCCTTCGTATGGCAGATCGAAAAATCCCCGGGTGCGGACACCCGCACCGTAACCATCTGCGCCAAGGACCGGCCAGGCCTTATTTCCAGGATTGCCGGCGTCTTCACCCTGAACAGTATCGATATCCTCGATGTGCAGATATTTACCTGGCGCAACAACATCGCCCTGGACGTCTTTGAAGTGAACCCGCCGCCGGATCCGATCTTTGAAGATGAGCGGTGGGAACGTGCCTGCCGGAACCTCGAGGATGCACTGGCGGACCGGCTGGATCTGGGCAACGAGCTGATCCGAAAAGAAAAGGATGCCACGCAGATCCGACCCTACACGGCTGAACGGTCCACCGAAATCGTGGTGGACAATGAAAGCTCCAGCTTTTTTACCATTGTCGAGGTGGTGACATTTGATTTCTCCGGACTCCTGTTCCGGATCACCGATGCGCTTTTTAAATGCGGCCTGGACATCTGGGTTGCCAAGATTGCCACCAAAGTGGACCAGGTGGTGGATGTGTTTTACGTGAGGGATTTTGACGGCCAGAAGGTGGACGCACCGCAGCAGGTAGAAGCCGTCAAGACCGCCATTAAGGAGATTCTCCCGGGTGAAGATCCTATTCATGGCTGAGCAGGCCTTCATGGAGAAATCAAAGATCGCATGTTCAAAGCGGAAACAACACCAGGAGGAGGAGGAAAATGATACCATGAAATTGAAACACATATTACTGACACTGATGTTTGGATTGATCGCAACCCCGGCTTTTGCTGAAGACGCCCTCAACACCGGCGACACAGCATGGATAATCGTCGCCACGGCATTGGTGATGATAATGACCCCCGCCGGGCTGGCCCTGTTTTACGGCGGTATGTCGCGCTACAAAAACCTGCTCAATACCCTGGCCATGACCTTTGTCTCCTACTGCCTGGCCAGCGTGATCTGGATGATGTGGGGATACACCCTGGCATTTGGCCCCAGCAAGGGGGGGGTTATCGGCGGCTTCGACCATTTTTTCATGAGCGGCATCGGGGTTAACAGCCTGTCGGGCACCATCCCCACCTATATCTTCGCCCTGTTCCAGATGACATTTGCCGGTATCACCGTCGCCCTGGTGCTGGGATCCATCGTTGAACGGATGAAATTTTCCTCCTGGATCGTCTTCACCATCCTCTGGATCACCTTCATCTACTGCCCCATCGCCCATTGGGTGTGGGGAGGCGGCTGGATGGGAGAGATGGGCGCCCTTGACTTTGCCGGCGGCAATGTGGTTCATATCAACGCCGGTGTGGCAGGCCTGGTGCTCTCGCTGGTGCTGGGAAAGCGCATCGGCTACGGCAAGGAGGCCATATTCCCCTCCAGCATCACCCTTACCGCGCTGGGTGCGGCCCTGTTGTGGTTCGGCTGGTTCGGATTCAATGCGGGCAGCCAACTGGCCGCCGACGGGGTGGCCGCCTCGGCCTTTCTGGTGACCAATACCTCTGCCGCCACGGCGGCCCTGGTGTGGATGTTCTGCGAATGGATCGTCACCGGCAAGCCCACGGTCCTGGGAATCGCTTCAGGCGTGGTTGCCGGGCTGGTGGCCATCACACCGGCTGCCGGGTTCGTCAACCTGCCTGCCTCACTGATCATTGGCCTGGTTTCCGGAGCATTGGGCTACTTTTCTGTGGCCGTGTTGAAACAGAAAATTGGCTACGACGATTCGCTGGATGCATTCGGTGTTCACGGCATGTGCGGTGTCTGGGGGGCCCTGGCCACGGGACTTTTCGCCAACCCCGCCATTACTGAAGGCAAGGCCGGACTCTTTTACGGCAACCCCGGGCAGCTGTGGATCCAAATGGTCTCCATTGTCGCCACAGCGATGTTCACCGCTGTGGGGACACTGATTGTCATTTACGTCACCAAGACGCTGACCGGCGGCCTGCGCGTGGAACGTGATGATGAAATCCAGGGCCTGGACAACACCCTTCACAGTGAACGCGGCTTTGAGATTACATGAGAAGTTTACAATTCGGGGAGACGTCCATCGCTCTCTCGGCCATTAAAAACAGGAGGTTGAAAAAATGAAGAAGATCGAGGCCATCGTCAAGCCCTTCAAACTGGACGATGTGAAAGAGGCCCTCAACGAGATCGGCATCCAGGGAATGACCATCTCGGAGGTCAAAGGCTATGGGCGCCAGAAGGGGCACAAGGAGATCTACCGGGGCGCCGAGTATGTGGTGGATTTTATCCCCAAGGTCAAAATCGAGATTATCGTGGAGACGGAGCGTTCCGATCTGGTGGTGGAGGCCATTCAAAAGGCCGCCAACACCGGTAAGATCGGCGACGGCAAGATTTTTGTGTTCTCCGTGGAAGAGGTGATCCGGGTGCGCACCGGCGAGAAGGGAAAGGACGCCATCTAACCGGGAGTTTCTGTTTTATATAATTCATTCAACGTATCTATCAATTTGTGGAGGAAATTATGACGCCAGAACAGGTATTGGCAATGGCAAAGGAAAACGGCGTAAAGGTCTTAGACATTCGTTTCATGGATTTTCCGGGTATGTGGCAGCACTTCAGCGTGCCCATCAGCGAGCTGGATGAGGACAGCTTCGAAGACGGCTTCGGCTTCGACGGCTCCAGTATCCGTGGCTGGCAGCCCATCAACGCCAGCGACATGCTGGTGATCCCCGATGCGACCACCGCGAAAATCGACCCTTTTTTCAAGGTGCCCACCCTGGTGCTCATCGGCGACATCGCCGATCCCATCACCCGCGAAGCTTACTCCCGGGATCCGAGAAATATCGCTAAAAAAGCGGAGGCTTACCTCAAGAGCACCGGCATCGGCGACACGGCCTTTATCGGGCCGGAGGCCGAGTTCTTCATCTTCGACGATATCCGCTACAAGAGCGACCCCCAGAGCGCTGCATTTTCCATCGACTCGGCCGAAGGCATCTGGAACACGGCTCGGGAGGAAGGCCCCAACCTGGGCTACAAATCCCGCTACAAGGGAGGCTACT
Source organism: Desulfosarcina sp. (assembly GCA_014237405.1). Classification (GTDB taxonomy): domain Bacteria; phylum Desulfobacterota; class Desulfobacteria; order Desulfobacterales; family Desulfosarcinaceae; genus Desulfosarcina. The sequence goes on from JABZFO010000165.1 coordinate 6,888, forward strand.
TTCCCGTACCCCCGTCAGACAAGTTCCAGGATCTTCGTTCCGACATGATGCTGACCCTTGAAAGCCTGGGTATTGACGTGGAGTGCCAGCACCACGAGGTGGCCACTGCCGGTCAGTCCGAGATTGACATGCGTTTCAAACCCCTGGTCCAGATGGCCGACCAGCTCATGTGGTTCAAGTATGTATTGAAAAATGTGGCCTACAAGGCCGGCCACACCGTTACCTTTATGCCCAAACCGCTGTATGGCGATAACGGTACCGGTATGCACACCCACGTGAGCATCTGGAAAGAAGGCAAAACCCTGTTCGCCGGAGACAAGTACGCCGGCGTCTCCCAGGAGGCCCTCTGGGCCATCGGCGGCATCCTCAGGCATTGCCGGGCCCTGTGTGCCTTTACCAACCCCACCACCAACTCCTACAAGCGACTCGTGCCGGGTTATGAGGCACCGGTGAACCTGGCCTACTCCAGCCGCAACCGTAGCGCGGCCATCCGCATCCCCATGTATTCGGCAGCCCCCAAGGCCAAACGCATTGAGTTCAGAACACCCGACCCCTCCTGCAACGGATACCTGGCATTTTCTGCTATCATGATGGCGGTTCTCGACGGAATCCAAAACAAAACCGACCCAGGCGATCCGCTGGACAAGAACATCTACGACCTGCCGCCCGAAGAGTTGGCCGAGATCCCCTCTGCGCCGGGATCCCTGGATGCTGCGCTGGCGGCCCTGGCCGAAGATCACGCTTTCCTGCTCAAAGGCGACGTCTTCACCAAGGATGTCATCGACATGTGGATCGACTACAAGACCGAAAACGAAGTTTAGGTTTGAACGTCTTTGATGGTGTGATCGATTCCTCCCGACGATAATCGGTCCTCCCGAAAACGGCAGCCTGCGATATCCAGCAGCGGGTTGCCGTTTTTATTTTTCACGCGGCCCTAATTACAGGCGTTTCAGGTGCGTCGGACCATGGCTGATGATTCATGGGTATCGTGTGACAATCGATGGCCCATCCCTAAACCCCTTCAGCCTATTCACCTTTTCGGATCAGCCAAACCTGAACCAAATCTGAGCGCCAATTCTGCGAAGTTATTTTTGCGCGAACCCTTAGCGTTACTTTTCTCCTTTCAACAACGCTTCCAGAGCGGCAAAGGGCTTGTGAGTGAAGTCGGTGTCCGCCGGATCTTCTGCCGCTGAACTGCCATCATATGCCTCGGCCACCTCCAGGCGCCCATGCTCGTTGTCGTGGCAGTAGATGCAAAGCAGCTCCCAGTTGCTGCCGTCGGGCGGGTTGTTGTCGTGGTTGTGGTCACGGTGGTGGACGGTGAGTTCTTTAAGCTGCTTGCCGCTGAACTCCCGTCCACAGCGGCCGCAAACGTGAGGATACATCTTCAAGGCTTTTGGGCATGGTCCGATCCTTATCTTTTTTTATGTGTGTCGCTGGTTCAGCCCCAGGGGTTTTAGACGACGAGTTGAACATATCATTCCCGACATGGCGGAACAAGTATTCGATAGCTGTAGACCAGGGCAATCTCATGTATTGTTGGGCAAAATGCTGTATGCAAGTTGTCACATGCCCGGTATCCTTGGCCGTGGCTACGATGATTCTCAGTTTGGGATTGATTTTCATCAGCAATGGAGTAAGCTGCGATACTGGAAACTGGAAAATAGATAAAGCATACAACTGGCCACATATCCTCCAGTTTCAAATTTCCAGTTTCTATTAGCGAACGAAAAATCGATTTTTAAAAAACATATAACAAACTACCCCAAAATCATTATTTTAAGCATTATAGCACCGGATTCTCTCCATTCACTTGCGGTTTGCTTGATAAACATGGTTACGACGCATATCAACAACATGCTCGGTCGCATTCCCTTCCGCATTTTCCTGCCGGTGGTGCTGACGGTGCTGCTGTTCATCATGACGATCTTCCTGCTCATCCTGCCCATGGTGGAAGAGCGCCTCCTGGAGGGTAAGCGAGAGGTCATCCGCGAACTGGTGGCGTCGGCCTGGAGCAGCCTGGATGGCTACGTCCGGCAGGAACGCCAGGGAGTGCTGACGCGGACCGAGGCCCAGGCACTGGCCATGAACCACATCCGGGGGTTGAGGTACGGGCAGGATTTCAAGGACTATTTCTGGATCAACGACATGCAGCCGCGCATGATCATGCACCCCTACCGCCCGGACATGGAAGGAAAGGACATTTCCACCTTTGCGGATCCGGCGGGCAAGCGGCTTTTCGTGGTTTGCGTGGAGATCGTGCGGGCAAGCGGCGCCGGTTTTGTGGACTACCAGTGGCAGTGGATGGATGACCCGACACGGATCGTACCCAAGATTTCATACGTCATGGGCTTCGACCCGTGGGGATGGGTCATCGGCACAGGCATCTACGTGGAGGACGTGCACGCCCAGATTTCCGCCATCACCCGGAAACTCTCCCTCATCTGCATCTCGATCCTTTTTCTGATCATCGTTCTCTCCATCCACATCATCTGGCACGGCGTGAAGGTAACCCGGGAAAAAAAGCTGGCCGAAGAAAAGGCACTGGTCAAACAGGAACAACTCTTTCAGGCTGCCAAGATGGTTTCCCTGGGCACCCTGGTTTCCGGTGTTGCCCATGAGATCAACAACCCCATCACCTCGGTCATGCTCAACGCGCCCAACCTCACCCGAATGTGGGAGGCGGTACTGCCCATCCTCGATCGCCACCATGCGCAGCACGGTGATTTCCAGGTGGGGGCTACCGTCTACAGTCGGATCCGCGACCGGGTGCCCCAGATGCTGGCCGGCATCACCGACGATGCCCGGCGGGTCCGGAATATTGTGGCAGACCTGAAAGACTTTGCCCGGGACAACCCCTCCGATATAAAGGATGATGTGGATTTGAACGAGGTGGTGAATAAGGCCGTGGGGCTGACCGCCAATCTGATTAAAAAATCCACGAAACACTTTATCCTGACTTGCCGTCCGGATCTGACAGGCTTTTTGGGAAACGCCCAGCGCATCGAACAGGTGGTCATCAACCTGGTGGTCAACGCCTGCCAGGCGCTGCCGGGTCCTGATCGGTCAGTGACCGTGGTCACCGGGTTCGAGGCGGAAAAGAATCAGATCCTTCTTGAAGTGAGGGATGAGGGCCAAGGCATCGACGCGGACGCGCTAAAGCGAATCACCGACCCCTTTTTTACCACCAAGCGAGAGCGGGGCGGCACCGGCCTCGGTCTGGCCATTTCCGATCGCATTGTGAGGGACCATGGCGGCACCATGACTTTTGAATCGACGCCGGGTAAGGGAACAACGGTCCGCGTGACGTTTCCTCTGGCTATCGAACCCCATCGAAGGGAGAAACGGGTATCTTAGCATGAGCATTTCGTTGAACCCACCTCGGCCTATTATGATCGTGGATGATGAACCCTCCATCTTGCTGGCCATCGATACGACCCTGCAGATGGCCGGGTTGAGCAACACGATCACCTGCCAGGACAGCCGCCGGGTGATGGGCATACTGGCCGACACCCCGATCGAGGCCATGCTGCTGGACCTGAACATGCCCAACGTAGACGGCCACAGGCTGTTGGACGATGTGCGACGGGAATACCCGGATGTGCCGGTGATCATCGTCACCGGCGCCGTGGATGTGGAAACCGCAGTGCGGTGCATAAAAGCGGGGGCCTTCGACTACATCGTCAAGCCGGAGGAGGCGGAACGCCTGATCACTGCCGTCAACCGGGCGGTCTCCTTTAACGAACTCAAGCGAGAGAACCAGTCTCTTCGCCGGCACATGCTTCACAACGACCTGGAAAATCCGGAGGCCTTTAGCCGCATCATCACCGGGAATAAAGAGATGCTGACCATTTTCCAGTATGTGGAATCCATCGCAACCACGTCTCAACCGGTTCTGATTCGGGGGAAAACCGGTGTCGGCAAAGAGTTGATCGCCCGGACGATCCACCAGTTGAGCGGCCTGAAGGGGGAGTTTGTGGCGGTTAACGCAGCAGGACTGGACGACACCGTGTTTTCAGACACCCTGTTTGGTCATGTAAAGGGTGCTTTTACCGGTGCCGACACCCCGCGCTGCGGATTGATCGAACAGGCCAGGGACGGAACCCTGTTCCTGGATGAAATCGGGGATCTGACACAAGCCTCCCAGGTGAAACTGCTGCGGCTGTTGCAGGAAGGCGAATACCTTCCTCTGGGATCCGACGAGCCTAAGTTGGCAAACGCCCGGATTATCGCCGCCACCAACCAGAATCTGGCCACGCTCCAGCAGACGGGAGGATTCAGGAAAGATCTCAACTATCGCCTGCGGACTCATCGCATATACATCCCTCCGCTGCGGGAGCGGTTGGATGATATCCCGCTGTTGCTGGCGCATTTTCTGGAAAATGCCGCGTCTCGGCTGGACAAGCCCACGCCGTCGGTGCCCAACGAACTGATTAGCCTGTTGAAAACCTATGGTTATCCCGGCAATGTCCGGGAGTTGGAGTCCATGATTTTCGATGCCGTGAGCCGTCACCGGTCAGGGGTCCTCACTCTTGACTCGTTCAAATCCCACATTGCCAGGGAACAGTCGGCGGGTACGCCCTCACCGGCATCCCCGGATGCCGATGCCCATCTCCTGATCGCTTTTTCCGAAAAACTACCCACCATCAAGCAGGCCACCCGGCTTCTGGTTGAAGAGGCCATGCGCCGCAGCCACGGCAACCAGTCCGTGGCCGCTAGAATTCTGGGCATATCCCAACAGGCGCTGAGCAAACGCCTGAAAAAAAATGCCAATCTCTGACACTCCACAACATTTTTTGTAATCACAACTTAAGTTGTAGATGGTGACCGATCCCGATACAATCCATCAGCAGACCAGGAATTGCTCAATTCCGTGGCGATTTAGTTGTTCTCGTTACAACTTAAGTTGTGGGCAGCATCCCGTCCGATCAGCCTAAAATAAATTTATTCTTTATAAATTCAACACATTAATAAATTTTTTAGACATGGCATGACTTTTGTTTGTCCAAATTAAATGAATGCAATTCAGCTGATACCGACTGTTCAATCAATAGTGTCTATTAACCGCAACAGCTAAAACTGAGGAGAGAATTCCATGGTTCCTGAAGCAACGAAGGCGCTTTCAGAAAAACAAGTGGTTACCCATGAGTTTGTAAATTCCCTGACATCCGTGCGGTCCCTTTCCGCGCTTCTGGCGGATTACCCGGGACTGGATGCCGGCGACCGAAACCGATTCATAAACATCGTCCGCGATGAAACGGAGCGCCTGGTCCGGCTGATGGATCGTCTGAATGTGGTGACCGAAACCACCGCGTAACTGTGAATGAACTACCCCGCAGCAGAGCTGACGGGGTATCAACCGCTAACTGCTAAAAAGGAAACGCAGCAAGCTGCGGGGAATTTACCCCAAGAGATTAAAAAAGATTTAAGAATAAGACATATTTAAAATGCAAACAAACATGCAAACGGAGAAAACCATGAACGAGATCAAGAACAGAGGATGGAGCGTGACTATGGCGGGCCTGGGGATCAACCTGGCGCTTGGAATCCTTTACACCTGGAGTATATTCAAACAGACCATCAAGGAATCGGTGATGGCCAAAGATGGCGTGTTTAACTGGGATATGGCCTCGCTCAACGATCCCTTTGCCGTCTGCTGCCTGATGTTTACGGTGGCCATGATCTTTGCCGGTCGGCTTCAGGATAAACTCAGCCCCCGCCTGACCGCCGTCATCGGCGGTATCCTCACCGGTGCCGGTCTCATCGTCATCTCCCAGTCCAACGCCCTGTTTGCCTGGATTCTGGGCTTCGGCGTCCTTACCGGTCTGGGCCTAGGATTTGGGTATGCCTCGGCCACGCCGCCGGCCATCAAATGGTTTCCATCTTCGAAAACAGGGATGATTGCCGGCATCGTCGTTGCCGGGTTCGGTTTAGCCTCCGTATACATCGCCCCGCTGGCCAATTTTCTCATCGCCAATTTCGGTCTCAGCCGATCCATGCTCATTTTCGGTGTCTCTTTTCTGGCGGTGGTCTGCATCCTGTCCATGTTTCTCGTCAACCCGCCGGACGGGTACGTCCCTGCAGACGCGGCACCCACGGCAGATGCCGCTGCTATGCCGGCCACACCCGCCGCCGATTTTGCTCCTTTGCAGATGCTAAAAACCGCTGCGTTTTACAAGTTGTGGTTCATGTATTTCATCGGTGCGGGAGCGGCGCTGATCATCATCGGCGGCGTCGCCGGCATGGCCAAGAAGAGCATGGGCGATCTGGCCTGGATGGTCGTGGCGCTGATGGCCATTGGAAATGCCGGCGGCCGGATCGTGGCCGGGGTGATTTCCGACAAGATCGGCCGCACCAAAACCCTGCTGATCATGATGAGCTTGCAGTCCGCCATAATCTTTACCCTGCTGTTCATCGGTGAGTCCGAAGCCCTCCTCCTGGTGGCGGCCGCCACCATGGTGGGATTCAACTACGGCACCAATCTTTCCTTGTTCCCATCGGTCACCAAAGACTACTTCGGCCTTAAAAATTTTGGAATAAACTATGGCCTGCTATTTTCCGCCTGGGGGATCGGTGGTTTCATCTTCCCCCGAGTTTCACAGATGATCGTGGCCCGTACCGGCTCCCAGCACACCGCCTACCTCCTGTGCAGTATCCTGCTGGCAGCCGCCGCCATCCTCTCTCTCACTACCGAGGCACCTGGTGCGTCCGAAAGAAAACAAACGGTGTGGGGGCAGTTCATGGAGAAGATTGCATTCTCCAGTGCCCAGCCCGTCGACGTCTATCTGGGGTCCCGGCATCTTTGATGATTCGGTGATGGCCCATTCGCCCTTAAGGGCCGATAGCCGGCCCTTAAGGAGACGGGCGCAAGAAGATCGTGCCGGCATTCAATTAACCAGGTGTCAGGGGGAGGTTTGCCGTGGGAGGCAAATTTTAAACAGGATGAAGGGACGCCAACAAGGAAAGGATCTTGATAGTGCGCTTTAGCCAATGCAGCAGCATCGATCACGAAGGCTTGGAACCGGTTATGGAGGACTGACAAGTTTTCTGTAAGGTACGCTATCGGTCCTTTGGGAGACAGTTATTCCCGAGTTATGCATTTTTTTATGAAATAGCCGATCCCTGAAATCCGAGGGACTGTCCATATAAAGTCCCAACGCATCTTCAAACCCAAGATCACCCACCAGTCGGATGCCCTGAGCCCGGTATCGATACTGATGAAGTGACAGCGCCGATGCTTGCTCCCGGCTATTTAGATCCGGTATCTTCATATTGTAGCGGACGCCGTACCGCTTCAGCACACCTTTTACCAAGCCGCCCACCACCGACTCTTCAACGGCCATCCACTCCTCGGCCAGACGACGTGCTGTGGATAGATTCTCCGGCGGGTTTTCCTCCATCTCAGCAGCAATCTCCCGATCCGTAGCGGTTCCCAGATAATAGTGCAGGGTCTCTTCCACCGGGACCGACATGAGCGTATAAAGGTTTTTGGTGTCGTTCTGCCAGATGGTAAACGGCTTGCGTTTCAATCCATAACGCCCCGGCTCCAACATCTCGATCTCCAGGTCAACCGCTCCCAGATGATTGGAAAATATAGCACCGTTGGCCTTGAACTTTACACTGCGGCCAGATTCGGCGGTAAAACGGCATACGGCCTCATACTGTTTTGCCAGTCGGTGAACGAGAAACGCGGCAATACCGGTTTTTGGCAGCGGGGGATAGCTGACCTGAGGGCAGGTGATCGTTTCGTAAAAATTGTCCATCCGGTTCATTTCGAAAACGTAGTCGGTGATATCCCGGCAGTAACGGTGGTAGGCAGCGCTATGATTTTTCTCCAGTTGTGGAACAAACATCAGGCGAACCCGAAGCTGTTCCACCGACAGCTTTACTCGCTTTTCGAAACCGATTTTTTTCTTGAGCTGTGTTAACCAATCCTTTCGATGGCTCAGTTGCCGCTGGATGTGTCGCATCACCTCAGGGTCCGGGTCGTCAATAAAATCATGAAACACCAGCAAGGGGGCCGCCCGTCCCACCATTTGCGGGATGTGCGTGACCATCTCCAAGTCTTCCTGCAAAGCTGCAGACGCTGTCCTTACCGGGTTCAGCAGCCATCCTGCGCTTCAGCAACTGGATTGTTCATCTATCGTTCATCTGTGCTTCGTTCTATCGTCTCTACATATCTATTTATCGGCACATTTATCTCTCTCCATGAGTCCAAAGACGGCTTCAATAGGTGGGCACACATGTAACATGCTATATAAATTAGCGATTTATAATAAGCTGCACCATAACAATGTTAACCTTCCTGTTTCCCCTACCGGTGCGCAAATTTGGGTATCCGGGTGCAATAAGTGAAACGATTGAAACGGCGAGTCTCCAATGAGAATATTTAATACATTTAATAATTCCAACATGTTAGAAAGTTGGCATGCCCATTGCTTTTTCGTTTGGAAACAACACACCGTCGGTCGGTTCCGAAATGCTGAAGGTTCAGCAATGGGTGTGTTGGAAAGGAGGCAATTTCGCCTCCGCGGGTAGAAAAGGGGTTATTATAACTTTTTTTAGGAGGTAATTACTATGAAAAACGTTCAGAAAAACATCGTGATGGCAATTGTCGCCGCAATGCTCCTGGTTGTGGCCGGTGCCGGTCTGGCGATCGCAGAAGACAGCATTACCGGCACCATCACACAAAAGGGTGACGTGATCGTTCTTGATTCCCATGGAGGAGGTAGCGAAATAGAAACTTCAAGTTAGCCCGTAGCCCCGACGTTCTCGAAAGTTCGGGGTTGCTGACCGAATGCAGTCGCCTGCATCCTGGGAAGACCCCGGCCGGATGCAGGATCAGTTGGATCAAAGAATAAAGGCAGGGAAGATTGCTGAAAGGCGGTTTTCCCTGCCTTTTTTAGTGCTATCCGGTTTTCCCGCATCGTCGACATCCGGGCCGACGATCTCTTCGAATCCGGATTCCTCGATCCGCAGTAGCCATTTTTCGCTGGAAGTGGTATATTTTGAATTATGGGCTGCAATCGTGCCGCCCGGTCAAGGACCGTTTTTCACACCACGCGTTTCGATTTTAAAGCAACATGCATCGACCAGGAAAAACCAACGGATTGACCGATGTTCCCGGTATTTGGGTAGGGCATTATACCGATACTGCGGCAGCCTCCGGCACGACCGTGGTGATGTGCCCCTACGGGGCGGTGGCCGGTGTCGATATTCGCGGAGCAGCTCCCGGCACCCGTGAAACCGATCTGCTGGCCCCTGAAAACCTGGTGGAGAAAATCCAGGCCGTCTGCCTCTCCGGTGGGTCGGTTTTCGGGCTGGCTGCCGCAGACGGTGTGGTGCGGTATCTGGAATCTCGGGGAATTGGCTTCCCGCTGGATGGTATCCACGTGGCGCCCATCGTTCCGGCGGCCGTACTCTATGACCTGGGACGCGGCCCTGAATTCAGACCGCCGGTGGACACCGGCTGGGGCGACGCGGCCTGCCGGTCCGCCGGCCCGGGACCGGTGAAAACCGGCTGTGTGGGTGCCGGTACGGGCGCCATGTCCGGCGGCATCAGGGGCGGACTGGGCACCGCCAGCGTGGTTCTGGACACGGGCATTGCCGTGGCCGCCCTGGTGGCGGTCAACTCCCTGGGGTCGACCATCAATCCGGCCACCGGCACCTTCTGGGAGGCCCGGCTGGAAACCGGAAAAGAATTTGCCGGGTGCATTCGCCATCCGGTAATGCTGCCCGCTCCGCCCGCAGGCGCGCCGGGAGAGAACACCACCTTGGCCGTGGTGGCCACCGATGCAGTCCTTGTCAAGGCCCAGGCGAAAAAGATCGCCATGATGGCCCATGACGGCATGGCCCGGGCCATCCGTCCCGCCCATACCATGTTCGACGGGGACATCGTATTTTGCCTCTCCACAGGGAAACGGCCCCTGCCGGAGACTCCCGGTTTTTTTGCGGCGCCGGCGGCCCAGACCATCAACGATCTGGGCCATGCCGCTGCCGACTGCCTGGCCCGGGCCATCATCCGGGGGATTCTCGATACCGAAAGCGGGTATGGCCTGACTGCCTACCGTGATTTAAAAAAGCAATAGTTGAAACAATCCGTTTTTCCACCGCTCCACCACTGAAAGGAGAAAAGATGAAAAACGCCTTCCGGTCCCTTGTCCTGATCCTCTCCTTGGTTGTCATGGTTTCCCCCGCTTTTTCACAGACACCTGTCAAGGGTGGCATCCTGACGGTGTGCCAGCCGGCGGAACCGCCGGGACTGGACCCCACGGCCAATACCTCGGCGGCCATTGACCGGGTGGTGTACGCCAATATTTATGAGGGGCTGGTGAAAGTGGACAGCACCGGCGGCTTTCTCCCCGGCCTGGCCAACGGCTGGAGCGTCTCCACATACGGACTCGTCTACACCTTCAACCTGAGAAAAGGGGTGGTCTTTCACAACGGGGAAGCGTTCGATGCGTCAGTGGCCAAATGGAACCTGGAGCGGGCCGCCATGCCGGAAAACGGCAACCCCCATCCCGAGTATTTCAACGGCATCGACACCATCGAAACGCCGGACAGCCACACCCTGGTGATCCGGCTAAAGGCCGTGGACGCCCTGTTCATCGCCCACATGGCCGAAGGGGACGCAGTGATGCTGCCCATGAAGGGAGTTGAAGACGTAAAATCCAATCCCGTGGGCACCGGCCCCTTCAGGTTCGAAAAGTGGGTACGCGGGGACCGGGTGGAAATGGTTCGCTTCGACGGGTACTGGAACCCGTTCCTGCCCTATTTGGACCGGGTGACCTTCCGGTTCATCAGTGACCCGGCGGCCCAGATCGCAGCCCTCAAGGCCGGGGATATCGACGTGATCGGCTACATCGCCGCCCCCGAATCGGCCATGATGCTGGAAAAAGACAAGCGCTTCAAGGTCTATTCGGGCACCACGACCGGGGAGGTGATAATGTCCACCAACAACAAGGCCGCCCCCTTCGACAACCGGCTGGTGCGCCAGGCCATGGCCCATGCCATCGACCGCCAGGCGGTGATCGAATTGGTGATGTTCGGCTACGGTACCCCCATCGGGTCCCACTGGTCACCCTCCACCCCCTACTACAAGGATCTCACCGGCCGATTCCCCTATGACCCGGACAAGGCAAAGGTCCTGTTGAAGAAGGCCGGCTACCCGGACGGATTCAAAGCCACCATTAAGCTGCCGGCCATCTATTCCTACTCCAGACGGGCCGGCGAGGTGATCGCCGATATGCTCGGCAAGGTGGGCATCGACCTGACCATCGAGATCGTGGAGTGGGGCCAGTGGATCGATCGGATCTTCAAGAAAAAAGAGTTCCAGCTGACCATGATCGGCCACGTGGAGGCTTGGGATATCGGCATCTACGCCAGGCCGAACTACTACTTCCAGTACGACTCGCAGGCGTTCCGGGATGCCTATGCCAGGGCGCTGGAAGCCCCGGACGAAGCGGAGAAAGCGAAATGGTTCGGCCGATGCCAGCGGATCATCGCCGAGGATGCGGTCAACGGATTTCTCTTTTCCGCCCCCAGTCTTCCGGTAATGATCCGATGACCGGCTATTTGATTAAAAAGGCAGCTGCCCTAGCGGCCGTGCTCTTCCTGGTCTCTCTCACCGTCTTCTCGGTGCTTTTTGTGCTGCCCGGCGACCCGGCCCAAATTATCCTTGGCATCAATGCCTCCCCGGAAACCCTGGCAGCCTTGAGATCCCGGCTAGGACTGGACCAGCCCTTCCTGGTCCAGTATGGGCAATGGATCGGCAGTCTGCTGCAGGGCACTGGCGGCCGATCCATCACCTACGACATGCCGGTGGCGGATCTTATCGGCTCCCGCCTGGCGGTGACCGGACCTCTGGCGATCATGGCCATGGCCATTGCCGTGGTCCTGGCCCTGCCCCTGGGCATTTTTGCCGCCCGCCACCAGAACCGCCCCGGTGATGCCGCAGTGATGGCAGGCACCCAACTGGGATTGGCAATACCCGAATTCTGGCTGGGCATCCTGCTCATGCTGCTCTTTTCCGTCCACTGGGGGTTTTTTAGCGCCGGCGGCTTTCCCGGCTGGGATGAGGATCTCTGGGGTTCCCTGAAGGCCCTGTTTCTACCGGCCCTGGCCCTGGGGCTGATCCGGGCGGCCATCCTCACCCGGCTGACCCGCTCCTCCATGCTGGACGTGCTGCGGGAGGACTATGTGCGCACGGCCCGGGCCAAGGGGCTGAAGGAACGCACCGTGGTGTACGGCCACGCCTTGAAAAACGCCCTGATCCCGGTGCTGACCATTTTCGGCCTGCAGATGGGCCAGCTGCTGGCCGGGGCCATTATCATCGAAAATGTATTCACCCTGCCGGGACTGGGGCGACTGGTGTTCCAGGCCATCGGCCAGCGGGACCTGCCCGTGGTGCGGGAGGTGGTGCTCTTCATGGCGGCCGCCGTGGTGATCGTCAACTTTCTCGTGGACCTTTCTTATGCGGTCGTGGACCCGCGGATCCGGCTGGATGGGTGATGGCCATGGGGCGCTATTTTAAAAATCTGAACTTCTCGCTGGGGGTTGCCCTGTCTACCGTGGTAGTGATCATGGCCCTCACAAGCCTGTTCTGGACGCCATACAGCCCCAATACCATGGACGCCCGTCATCGCATGGTGAATTCCATCGTCGTGGGGTTGATGACCGTGGCCATCGGCATGGGGACGGGAATCGTCCTGGGGCTAATCAGTGCCTGGGGCGGCCGGCTGGCCGATGAAATCATCATGCGCTTTTCCGACCTGCTCTTCGGCTTTCCGGCGGTGCTGTCGGCCATTCTGATCACCTCGGTCATGGGACCGTCGGCGGTCAACGCCATGCTGGCCATCGGCATCTTCTATATTCCGGTATTTGCCCGGCTCACCCGGGCGTCGGCCCTGACGGTGAAAGGGCTGGACTACATTACCGCGGCCCGGGCGGCCGGGCAGGGAGAAGTAGCCATCATCCGGCGTCACGTGCTGCCCAACATTCTCTCGCCGCTGATCATCCAGGCCACTATCCAGTTCGCCGTGGCCATTCTGGCCGAGGCTGGTCTGAGCTATCTGGGCATGGGCACCCAACCCCCGCACCCCTCCTGGGGGCGGATGCTCAACGAGGCCCAGACCTTCATGGAGTTGGCCCCGTGGATGGCCGTCTTTCCAGGCATGGCCATCGCCTGGACTGTTCTGGGCTTCAACCTGCTGGGCGACGGGCTGCGGGAGATAGCCAAAGAATTGATTAACAGGGTCTTGGAACAGATCGATCCCGAAGCGGTGATCGACCTCACTGCCCGCCTGGTGCGCTGCAACTCGGTGTGGGACCCGCAGGCAGGCACCAGTGAAGCCGAAACCGCGGCGCTGGTCGCCCGATGGACCCAGGACCGGGGCTTCGACGTGGCCGTTGAAGCCGTGGCCCCGGGCCGGCCCAATGTGATCGTCCGCTGGACAGCCGGCCCCGGCCCCCGAACCCTGATGTTCGAGGGGCACACGGATGTGGTGACTCCCGGCGACCTGTCCCGGTGGCAATACGACCCCTTCGGCGCGCAGATCGAAAAGGGCCGCATGTTCGGCCGGGGCACCAACGACACCAAGGGGAACCTGGCTGCCATGCTGGTGGCCATGGCGGCCATGAAGGCGTCGGGCATTCCCCTGGCCGGATCAATTGTGGGCGGTGTACTGTGCGACGAAGAGGATATGATGACCGGTGTGCAGCATTTCATCGAGCAGGGCCATGCCGATCCGGTGACGGCCGCGGTGATCTGCGAACCCCAGGACGGGCTGGTCTGCATCGCCCAGAAAGGCGCGGTGCGGGCCCGTTTCACCATCCAGGGGCGCATGAGCCACGGGGCCATGCCCCTGTCCGGCCTCAACCCGGCCCCGGCCGTGGCCCGCATCATCGACGGGCTGGCCCGGCTTGAGGCCGATGCCGTCCAAACCTGTGGGCACGATCCCCTTTTAGGCTGGCCCAGCTTCACCCCCACGGTGGTCCAGGCGCCATCCCAGGGGCCGCCCCAGCTCAACGTGGTGCCCGGTGAGGCAAAGATCCTAGTGGATGTGCGCACCATCCCCGGCCAGCACCATGACGCCATCAGGGAAGCACTGTCTGTACTGGCGCAGCAGACCGCCACGGAAGTCAACGACCGCTACCTGGAATATGACTCGCAGCTGGGCATCCAGCGGCCCTGGGAGCTGGACGTGACGGTGCAGTTTCTTTCCGATCGGCCCTGCACCCGCACTGACGACGGCGATCCGATAGTCGCGTCTGCCGTTTGGGCCAGCCGGCAGATCAGCGGTAGAGAACCTGAATTCGCCGGTGTGCCCGGAGCCACCGACGGCACATTTCTCTGGGCACTGAAAGATATTCCCATCGTCACCATGGGCGCCGGAGATCGCCAGGTGCCCCACCAGGTGGACGAATGGGTGGACCTGAACCAGCTGGTGAACACGGCCCGCATATATGCCCTCACGGCTCTTCACTACCTCTATCCCGGTGACAGCCGGTGAGTGGTGCACTGCTGGACATCCGGGGCTTGTCGGTCCACTTCCACACCCCGGAAGGAATCGGCCGGGCCGTGGAATCGGTAAGCCTGTCCATCGCCCCCGGTGAGACCCTGGGGCTGGTGGGAGAATCGGGCTGCGGAAAAAGTGTCACCGCCCTGGCCGTGGTGGGTCTGGTACCATCACCACCGGGCCGCATCGTGGCGGGAGAAGCCAGCTTCGAAGGGAAGGAGCTGCTGCGGGCCGCCCCCGATAGCCTGCGTCGCATCCGGGGCCGCGAGATCGGCATGATTTTCCAGGAGCCCATGACCGCCTTGAACCCCGTGCTTACCATCGGCCGGCAGGTAGCTGAACCCCTGGTGACTCACCTGGGGATGTCGCGGACCGAGGCCCTGAAAAAAGCGGCCCGTTGGCTGGACCGGGTACGCATCCCGTCGGCGGAAAAACGGCTGGGGGCCTACCCCCACGAGCTGTCCGGCGGCATGCGCCAGCGGGTGATGATCGCCATGGCCATGATCTGCCGGCCACGGCTGCTCATTGCCGACGAGCCTACCACGGCCCTGGATGTCACCCTCCAGCGCCAGATCCTGTCGCTGATGGTCGGGTTGAAATCCGAATTGGGCTCGTCTATGCTGCTAATCACCCACGATCTAGGGGTGGTGGCCCAGACCGCTGGAAGGGTAGCGGTGATGTATGCGGGCCGGGTGGTGGAAACCGCCGGCGTGCGGCCCCTGTTTGCCGAGCCTCTGCATCCGTACACCCAGGGGCTCCTCCAGTGCATGCCGCGGCTGGGAGCCGGAAGTGGGCGGCTCCATGAAATTCCCGGCACTGTGCCCGCCGCCACGGAACCGATAAGCGGATGCCCCTTTGCCGGGCGCTGCCCGGCAGTGTTCGACCGGTGCCGGAACGAGGCACCGGTGCTGGCAACGGTCCGGCTGGGGCGGCAGGTCAGCTGCTGGTTGTACATGAATTGAGGGATTAAGGGATTGAAGGAATGCTGTCTTTTTATTATTGCTGGCTGTCAATCCCCCAATTCAGGCATGTCCGGGTGACGAAATGTCAATGAATCACGCATCCCTGCTTGAGGTCACGGATCTCGCCAAACACTTTCCTACGGGCGGCGGCTTTTTTTCACGTCCCACAGGATGGGTGAAGGCGGTCAACGGCGTCAGCTTTTCAATAGACCGGGGGGAAAGCCTGGGACTGGTGGGCGAGTCCGGATGCGGCAAGAGCACTCTGGCCCGGCTGGTGGTGCGGCTGCTGACACCCACCGGCGGCTCCATCCGGTTCGGCGACCGGGAGATCAGCGCCCTGGATCGGCACGATATGCAGCCCCTGAGAAAACGGATGCAGATCATCTTCCAGGACCCCCACGCCAGCCTGGATCCGCGCATGACTGTGGCGGCCAGCGTCACCGAACCGCTGCTGAACGGAAGCACACTTTCAAAACGTGAACAGCGTTCGTTGGCAGCCGATCTGCTGGCCACCGTGGGTCTTCAGACCGGTGATCTGGACCGCTACCCCCACGAATTCTCCGGCGGCCAGCGCCAGCGCATCGGCATTGCCCGGGCCCTTTGCGTGCGGCCTGAGCTGGTGGTTGCCGACGAACCGGTCAGCGCTCTGGACGTCTCCATCCAGGCCCAGATCCTCAACCTGATGAAGGACCTTCAACAACAGTTCGGCCTTGCCTATCTCTTCATTTCCCACGACATCAGTGTGGTGGAACAATTTTGCGACCGGACCGCCGTCATGTACGCCGGCCACCTGGTGGAGATCGCCGATGCCAACGGATTTCACGGCGCGTGCAGGCATCCCTATACCCGCGCCCTGGTGGCCGCCGTGCCCCGGCCGGATCCGCAGGTAACCCTGCCGCCGGTGCCAACGGAAGGAGAACCCCCGGATTCGGCCGATCTGCCGTCCGGGTGCCCCTATCATCCCCGGTGCCCCCACGCATTTGGCCCCTGCCCGGTTGAGCGTCCGCCGCTGATCGAGGTGGTTGGAAACCACCAGGTGGCCTGCTGGCTCAATGGAGGAAAAGGAGTGGAGGGAGGAGTGCCATGAATATCACAGTGATCGGTGCCGGGGCCATGGGCAGCCTTTTCGGCGCCCTGCTGGCCGAAGCCGGCGAAACGGTGACCCTGCTGGACATCCGCCGGGATCATGTGGATGCGGTGAATGCAAACGGTCTTTCCATCGAGAAAGCAGGTACCCGGCGCATCGTCCGGGTTCAGGCAACCACCGATCCGGTCCGGATCGGGCCGGTAGATCTGTCCATCGTATTCGTCAAGTCCACCCACACCGCCGTGGCAGCGGAAACGGCTGCCCGGCTGTCCGGCAAAACAGGCCTGGTTCTGACCCTGCAAAATGGCATGGAAAATGCCGATACGCTTGCAGAAACCCTTGCCCCGTCTCATGTTATCGCCGGAACGACGTCCCACGGCGCCACCTTTCTGGGTCCGGGTGCCATTCGCCATGCCGGCTCGGGGGATACGGTCATCGGCCCCTGGGCAGCGGCGGGAATGACCGGTGCCGACCGGGTAGCCGAGGTGTTCCGTCGGGCGGACATCACCACCCGGGTGGTGGCCGATGTGCGCAGTGTGCTGTGGGCCAAGCTGTTCATCAATGTGGGCATCAACGCCATCACGGCCCTGACGGGCATCAACAACGGCCAGCTCCTGGACCTGAAACGGACCCGGCAGCTCTCCCGCGAGGCGGTGGAAGAGGCCATGGCCGTGGCCGGTGCCCAGGGTATTGCCATCGATCAAGATCCGGTAGAAAAGGTATTCCAGGTGGCGACGGCCACCAGCCCCAACCGTTCCTCCATGGGCCAGGACGTGGACAACCGCCGACTGACGGAGATTGCCGCTATCAACGGTTTTATCGTAAGGATGGCGGAGGCGGCCGGGGTACCGGTACCGGTGAACCGGACGCTTGCGGCGCTGGTGGAGACGCTGCAGGCCCACTATTGACCCGACTTATGGAAAAGGAGGCAAGGCATGACTGAAGGCAAGGTGAACGTACCGGACATCATTCAGGCAAAAAAAGAGGGCAGAAAGCTGGTCATGGTGACCGCCTACGACTACCCCTTCGGGCTTATGGCCGACGAGGCCGGCGTGGACATGGCCCTGGTGGGGGACTCGTTGGGTATGGTGGTCCTGGGTCTGGACAGCACGGTACCGGTAACCCTGGAAATGATGATCCACCACATCCAGGCGGTGGTGCGCGGATGCAGACGGGCAATGGTAATCGGTGACATGCCCTTCATGAGCTACAACACCGGCATTCGGGATGCCATCATCAGCGCCGGGCGGATGATGAAGGAAGGCGGCTGCGAGGCAGTCAAGCTGGAGGGTGGTGTGGATTTCGCCCCGGTCGTCCAGGCCATCGTCAAGGCCGGCATCCCGGTCCAGGGCCATGTGGGCCTCACTCCCCAGACGGCCAGCACTCTGGGCGGCTTCAAGATGCAGGGCAAGAATGCGGCGGCGGCCCGTAAAATTCTCGACGATGCCAAGGCACTGGAGGCGGCCGGTGCCTTTTCCATCGTGGCCGAGGCGGTCCCGGCCCCCCTGGGAAAACTTCTGGCCGAGTCGGTGACCGTGCCGGTCATCGGCATCGGTGCCGGCGTGGACGTGGACGGCCAGGTGCTGGTGACCCACGATATGGTGGGCCTCTTCGACCGGTTCGTGCCCAAGTTCGTCAAGCAGTACACGAAGGTTCGACCCACGATCATCGATGCCATCAAGGCTTATGGGGAAGAGGTCCGGGCGTCGGCATTCCCCGCTCCCGAACACAGCTTCGGCATGTCCGACGAGGCCCTGGCAGCGCTGAAAGCGTCCCTGAAGGAAAATTGAAGCGCGACACGAATGGGAGTGATTTGCGCAAAGCGGGCCGACATGCATCGGCTGGATGCGGAGATCCAGTCCATGAATGACAATGTTCAATTGCCCGTTGACACCGGCCGAAAAAAAACCATTGTCCCATGCACCTGGGTCTGTGTTAAAGAACCTGTGATGATGGCCGAGAATAGAAAAAGGCTTCTGGATCATGCTGGAAGTGATTTGTTTGCAGATTGAGGGTAGTTGAATATGGGGGAAGCGGTAAAGGTACAGGGCAAGAAACTCGTCAGCCTGTTCAATGAGTTGATTGAGAAAAAGGTGATCATTTCCATGAACGTGGTAGGGGCCGGCTTCGATCGGCTCACCTGTATCACCGGGCTCACGAAAGATGCGGACGGCAACCACCTGCTCGTCGACCCCCCGGACGATTTCGAGGAGGCCGCCGCCGTCAAGGACCTATGGCACCTGCGGTTCAATTTCAACGGGCCGGATCAATTGGAGTACATCTTCAGCACCCGGGGCGGCGAGTTTTGCGAGCAGGGTCTGAAAATCCCCTTTCCCGAGCACGTGGAGCGGTTGCAGCGGCGCCGGAATTTTCGGGTCAACGCATTTACCGGCACGAAAATGCATTTCAAGCTGAAAAAGATCCAGGGGGTTGTAGACCTGATCAATGTCAGCCTCGGGGGCGCCTACGGAGTTTTGGTCAAGCACAATTTCAAATTCATGCGGGGACCGGTGCTGAAAAAGGACCAGCTGGTCTATGATGTCAGCATGTTGTTTCCAGGCGATCATGACAATCCGGGTGATACCGTTTATGTGAAAAAGGCCGAAGTCAAGCGGGTCGAACACGACCAGGACCGCGGTTTTTACCGCTACGCCTTCGAATTCAAGGAAATAGAAAAGGAAGAGCAGGGTAAGCTCACCCAGGCAATCTATGACCTTCAGCGCAGGTATCTCCAGCTCCGGAAGTAAGGGTTTCGGCAAAAATAAATGGTTTCAAAACCATAGATCCTGAGCAATCGGTAAACCAAAGGAGCGTTCATTATGGCCGTTATTACCAAGTATGTGGTGGTTCGAAATGGCGTGGAACTGGACAGGGAGTTTTTGGTAAAGAAAGAGGCCGAGGCCTACGACAAGATGCTGGATGCCGCCGAAAACCTGGCCGCCTATATCAAAAATGCCGGACTGGAGATTAACCTTGACGACAAAACCATCAACGCCATTTCGGTCTTTCTTGCCAAAAACGGACCCGAGGTCTCCCGGGTACTCAAAGGCTTGAAACCCAATGTACCGCCTGCCCGAACGCCGGGTGAGGAAAAAAAGGACGAGTCCCCGGTTGCGACGGCAAAAAAGAAAACCCCCGCGGCCAAGGCGAAACCCAAAAGCAAATAACCTCCTGTCATGGCCACCATTTCCAAAAAAGAGGCCGACGCATGGGACCGCATGCTCGATGCCGCCGCGGACCTGGCTGACCTGATCGAATCCAGCGGAATCGAGATCGACGAGTACGATCTGGAGGAGCTGACGATCTTTCTGGCCACGCACGGATATGCCGTGCGCAACATGCTCAAGCACTTGAAACGGTCATGGCCAGCAGACTGACAAACACAACTGGAACCACGGATGAATACTAATGAACGCCAATATCGCTTGTCGCGCACGGCATTGCCCGGTCATGGCAAAACGAGGAAAAAGACAGAAATGATGTGTGATCCGACATGTGGGCTTCAGGATAGCAGCCTCTCGTAGCGCCATCAGTGGCTATCCGTGGCTCAAACAAATTGAGAATACGATGACGACATCATTAAACCACACAGACCTGCAGACATTCATCGACACCCATCACCTGGGTGCCGCCATCCTGCCCATGGACGTGCACACCGCCACGGTAGGCGACGCGGCCAGAGCCCTGGGTGTGGACGCCGATCTGATCATCAAATCTCTGGTGTTCATGGCCGGGGATCAGCCGATCCTGGTGATCAACAACGGCCTGGCCCGGGTGGACCGCAGGAAACTGGCCGCATATCTGGGCATAAACCGAAAACGGGTAAAATTTGCCAGTGCTGAGCAGGCCCTGGAGATCTCCGGCTATGTGGTGGGAAGCATGCCGCCATTCGGCCATCGACAGACCTTGAGAACGCTGGTGGATGCTGCCACTGCTGAACTTGATACGGTATACGGAGGAGGCGGGGGCATCGATGCCATGATGCGGCTGTCATCATCGGAACTGCTCAGGGTGACCCATGCCGAGGTAGTCGATATTTCCGAATAATCGCTGGACCACACAACCATCTGTGCCGATCCGTACCCCTGTGGGGTTCTGAAAAAGGTGGGAACGCGATAAATGGTCACTCAAAAAACGGCGGAGCGGTCTGGAGCATCCATTTCTCCAGGGCTTCCTTGTAACGCCAGGATTGCTCATACTGAATCTTCTTCACGACATACCGGTCGAGAAAATAGTATTCCACTTCAATCGTCTGGGTCACTTCCTGTTTATCTTCCGCCACGTTGACCCCAAGCACATCATAACTGACGATTTTCAGGTTCTCGTATCGCTTCAAACAATCTTTACGACCCATTTCAGACGGATCGACATACTGGCAGGCGGCGTTGAAATCCGACAGCCGCATGGCCGTTTCATAGGAGTCCATGGTTCGTCCGTATTCCTCCATTTTTGCCTGCTCCGAGATGGCCGCACACCCCATCGTCAGCAAAAGAAGAAACGCTGCTGCAATTCTCAAAATATTCATGCGATACGCCTTCAGTTTTATTCTTGCCGTGTCCCTTAGTTTGAATGTCTGCCATAAAAACACAAATTGGTCCCCCGATCAACCGCTGCTTCACACGCTGTTGTTGAGGTGAACAGAAGGCCACGGGCAAGCGCATATGGCCGCTCTTTGGAATCGTGTAAACAAATCGATAGCTCGCACGGTTGCGCCATATTTCATGGCGTGATAGGAATTAAAATAACAATTTTCGGCATTGGCAATGCCGGAAACACCATATGCATAAACAGGTCCGCGTGGCTTTAATCTGCGGCACGCGACGTGACAAGCTTCGGTGTTAAAAAGGAGGCGGCCTGCCGGCAAGCACCCGCCTCCTTTTTTCAGAACAGGTGCATTATTGAATACAACCGATTACATCATCATTGGTTTTATGGGGATAGCAGCGGTCGTCGCTGCCGGCGCCTTTTCAGCGATCGCAAAATACCTGTTTGACCGTGGCCTGGTCGATCGCAACGCATCACCACCGAATATAATGAATTTCTATAAAACCTATATTGCTCACACCAGGAAAAAGACCGGCCGGATCGGTGGCGCATTCTGGATCCATAGTATGTCCGCAGGGATATTCATCTCCACCGGGGTGGTTTACACGATTGTTCGGTTAGTTCTGCCCCGCTTTTTTTAAACCCATGAAGCATCTTTCCAAGGACCTAAAGCCGACTGCACGGGCTAAAACCGCTTCGCCTGTTTCACGATAGGCGGCACAGGGAGTGTCAAAAATGACAGCGATTCGAAAAATAGCGATTCTGGGAGCCGGTGCCATGGGCGCGGCCTATGCGGCCATGTTCACCGACGCCGTGGGCTTTTCCGTCTCCTTCGTGGCACGGGGTGAGCGGTACGAGCGGTTGAAAAACAAAACCCTCACCGTAAACAGCAAGCTGTATAATGTCTCCTGGGTTCACCCGGACAAGGTGTCCGAACCGGCGGACCTCATTCTTGTGGCGTTGAAACACCACCATCTGGACGGCGCCGTCGGTGACATCAAAGCGCTGGTGGGAAAGAATACGACGATCCTGTCGGTGATGAACGGCCTGGAGAGCGAAGAGACCATCGGTGCCGCCTGCGGCATGGACAAACTGGTCTACGCCATCGCCGTGGGCATCGATGCCGTGCGCGAGGACGGGCGCTTCACCTATGCCAGTCCCGGAAAAATCATTTTCGGCCCGGTGAAGGATGACGGCAGCGGCACCCGGTTGGATCGCATTCAGGAGGCTTTGAACCGGGCGGGAATTCCCAACGAGGTGCCGGCGGACATCATGCGGGCCATGTGGTGGAAATTCATGATCAATGTGGGCATCAACCAGGCCTCGGCCGTGCTGCGGGCTCCCTATGGCGTCTTTCAATCTTCTGCTGACGCCCGGGCGCTGATGCGGTCGCTGATGGGAGAGGTGGTCTCCCTGGCCCGGAAAGCCGGCATCGATCTGACCGAAAAAGACATCGATGAATGGGTCCGGATTTTCATGAGCCTTTCACCGACAGGAAAAACCTCCATGCTCCAGGATGTGGAAGCCGGAAGAAAAACCGAGGTGGCGCTTTTTGCCGGCAAGGTGGTTGCTCTGGGGAAAGCATATTGTGTCCCCACGCCGGTGAACGAGACGGTGCAGCGAATTATCAATGTCATCGAAAGCCGGAGCGGGGTTTGAGTTTATTGGGTTCGTTGAGTGTGTTGGGTTGTTTGGATTTTGGGGTCGATTTCACCGGATTTCAACCTTCTGCGCCACAGGTTGGTGGACGCTTCAGTTTGAAACGGATGCGCAGTACCCCGTTTTCGCAGTCGGACGATGTGATCCTGAACCTTCCAATTGTGCCTGTCGATGGTACATGCGGGCCGATACACGGGCAGTGGTCGTAGTCACCAATACTTACGATGCGGATATGATCCCCGGCATCGTCCGGAACCCGGGACAGGTTAAACCTCTCCCGGGCGTTGTCGGTAGCGATATACCGTGCCGAAACCTGCAGGTCAGCCTCGATCACGCCGTTCACTTCGTTTTCCAGGGATTTCAGTTCTTCGTCGGTCAGCGGCCTGCCGAATCGGTAGTCGCATTTGGATTTTTTCCGCTCGATATGGGCGCTGAAGCACCGGTCGCAGCCGAACCGGCGCCCCATGGCCTGGTTGAGGATGTGCTCGGCACTGTGCATGTAAGGGTCAGCCTGCTTTTTCATGATCGCCTCCACGGCCCGCGCGGGCAGTGCTTTCGTCGAAACCGCAAATCGGGCCGGTTTTCCGTGCCGGCCGCGGTTTTATTCGTGACCCGGCAATCCTGTCCATCGATGCGGCGGTGCCTGCGATTCACGAGACCGTGTCTTTCGGCCTGGGATGATTCTGGGGAATCGAAAAAGCCCGATCGGGGCATTGTGGCTTTTTCCCATCACGTGAACAATCAGGGAGGCCGCCATTTCTGACGACGGAAATAATGACTGGTTCGTGTATATCCTTCGCTGCAGCAACGGTGCACTGTACACCGGCGTCACCACGGATGTACAGCGGCGGGTTCATGAACATAAAGACAAAGGCAGGCTTTCCGCCCGATTCACCCGGGCATTTTCTCCCGTAGAGCTGGTTTATAGCTGCTGTGTGGGGGCAAAAAGTCTGGCCTACCGGATTGAGTACCGCATCAAAAAATTGCCCCGGGAGAAGAAAGCCAATGTGGTTTCAGAGAACTTATCTAAAACGAAGCTACTGGACTTTCTCGATATTAAGGAATGACGGACTCGTAAAAAGTCCGATATCTGCGTTACGCTTCATCCTTCGTCACTGCGGAGTACGCTAAGTACACCTCATTCCTCAGGATTCGCAAGCCTTGATTTCGGACTTTTTACGAGAATGGAAGCTGCGGATAATGTACCCGCCGGACTTTTCGTCAGGCTCCAGCTCCATGAGGCCGCGGCTGGCGGCTTCGTCCAGCAGGCGCTTGAAGGAGCGGAACCCGTATTGAGATTCGTTGAATCCCGGGCGGCGGCGCTTGAGCGTCTGCTTGACCATGGATCCCCAGATTTTGTCTTCCGACCCCCGCTCTTCGGCCAGGGCCTCCAGAGTCTCCATCACCAGGTCCAGCGCTTCCTGGGTCAGAGTTTCCGCCGCCTCTTTCTTTGCCTCGGCAGCCGGTGCTTTAGCCTCCCTGGGCGGTGGTTTGCGGGCTGATTTCTTGGCCTTTTTCTTCTTTCTGACCAGGTCGTCGTAATATATGAATTCATCGCAGTTGGCGATCAGCAGATCGGAACTGGAGTTCTTCACGCCCATGCCGATGACATCCTTGTTGTTCTCCCGCAGCTTGCTGACCAACGGCGAGAAATCCGAATCGCCGCTGACGATCACGAAGGTGTCCACGTGTGATTTGGTGTAGCACAGGTCCAGGGCGTCGACCACCATACGGATGTCGGCGGAATTCTTCCCCGACTGGCGCACGTGGGGGATCTCGATGAGCTCGAAGGCCGCTTCGTGCATGGCCGCCTTGAACTCCTTGTAGCGCTCCCAGTCGCAGTAGGCTTTCTTCACCACGATGCTGCCCTTGAGCAGCAGTCGCTCGAGCACCTTGTTGATGTCGAACTGGGCGTGGCGGGCATCACGCACCCCGATAGCGATATTTTCAAAGTCGCAGAACACGGCCAGGTTGGCTGTTTCCAGTGTCTTGCTCATATTTTCCTTCCCGGATTTTCAACGGTTTCGAGGAATGACCAGCTTAACCATACCCCGATTGACCAAAAAAAGAAACGATGGTGATTTCCATAGCAAGGCCTTGATTTACAAATGCCGAAAGCTTCTTATTTTCACTATATTACCAGGCTGAAATGAAAGGAGACACCGATGGCTGAACTTCAAGCAACATCGACTGAATATGCCCTTGATACCGTTAACATCAGCGTTGAAGACCCGGCGCTGGGCCTGGCAACGGCAAGTGCCATAGCCAAGGCAAAGGCACGGGATATGGACAGCAACGCCATGATGCTGTCCTACCACAGCGGGAAAACCGGCGAATTCTGGCCCAAATACGAATGCGGCGGGGGCGGGAGGCCGCCTTGGATCGTCTTTGCCGAGTCCAGGGGATACAACCTGAAAATAGATATCAATAACGGCGAATATGAGTTCTTCTATTTGCGCTTTTAGGGCCTCGGAAAAAATAACCGGATCGAGGTCTGCCTGCTGGGCAATTTCGATTATCCCCTGAAAGGCTTTCCTGCCCACATGAACCCTCGGTTCCACCGCAAGGATCCGTCCCCGGGGAGTGAGCAGCCTCTCCAACTCACGAAGAAAAGACAAGGGTTCGGCGATTTTACCATTGCGGTTGAATGGATCGGATAAAGGCCGCCTCGCTGCGATACCGGTCAATGGTGTGCCGGTGCACGGGTATAGGGTTTTCAGGTGCTTTCGGCAGTGGCAGTCGGTACCGCCGGTCGAACGGAGTTTGCCGGATTTTGAGGTTAAAGGCGGTAACCATCAATGATTCCAAATTGATGGCGTCCTGCAGGTTGTAGGCAAGCAAGGTCTCCAGTGCCTGATCGTCGCGGTTGCGAAGATATGCCTTCCACAACACCACGGCAAAAAGGCCATCGATCTCTTCCATCTCGCCGCGGTTCATGCCCAGCTGTGCCTCACAACGCTTGAGGCCGCCCTTCAACCCCAGGCTGGCGAGCACATATCGCAAGTCGATGTGAGCATGATCAAGACACCGGCCAAACGTTCTTTCGATTACCGGTACGTCAAAGCATTTACCGTTGTAAGTCACCAGCACTTTGTAGTGGTAAATATCGTCGATGAAGTCGTCCAGGTTCCGGCCCTGTACATAGGTAGCCATGGTCGATCCATCGTACACGGCGATGGTGGAAATCGTGCAGTCTTCATCCAGGCCCGTGGTTTCAATATCCAGGTAGGCGGTCCGGCTGCGGAACTCCGGGAAGAGCCGCCAATGCTGGTTGGCCGGCAGATGATGGGCAAAAAACCCAGGATTCCGGAGGTCCAGCTGCCGCCTGGATTCCTTGAGCACATCGGTAATGGCTTCCCGTTTTGTTTTGGACAGCTTCAGGGATGCATCATCGAAAAAGGCGTTCCAGTCATCGACACCGCCCGCCCAGAACCCTGCTTCGGTCTTAGGTCCGATCCCCGGAATATGCAAAAAGGTGTGCCTTAACATGCAGCGAATATTAGCTGATCGGTTTCGGGATGACAATGCATAATTTTCTTGCAATTCTTTTGCTGTGTGTTATAATGCAAAAATCATAAAGGCCTGCCGGGGTTGGTGGGCCAGTTTCTTTCTCAGGGATTGATCCATTTGTCCAAGTGGCACCTGAAGTTTGAAGCAATGATTAATTTATTTTTTTATTAGCAGGAGGATGTTAGGATGGCAAATGGTATCGTGAAGTGGTTCAATGACAGCAAGGGGTTTGGTTTTATCGAGCAGGAAGACGGTCCGGATGTATTCGTTCATCATTCGGCAATCAATTCCAGCGGATTTAGATCTCTCAACGAAGGCGACCGGGTTACCTTTGACATCGAGCAGGGTCCCAAGGGTCCTGCCGCAGCTAACGTGACCGTGGGCTAACGCTTCGTTTTCCATTTCAAAAGGGCATTCCTTGTTAACGGAATGCCCTTTTTTTATGCATCTGGAACACCATTCAAGCCGGCTCGCCGGCAACCCGCTAAAAGACCTCTTAGTGGGCCCTCACTAAAAGCCCTGGCCTGCCCTGACTTTTTCACAACCAATTAAAAATATGGTTAATATTTTATTACTAAATTGGTATTTGTCTTGCTTTGTATGCGCGGAAAAGTGAATTGAATGGTGAAAGGAGGCATCCATGAAGTGCAATGTGGGTAAGACCGAACGGATCATTCGCATCGTCGCCAGTCTGACGTTCATGGCACTTGGCGCCGGTTGGTGGAAAGGTTTTTATGTGGTGGGCGGTGTTGTTTTCTTAACGGCCGTCATTGCCTGGTGCCCCATCACCGCCGCGCTGGGAATCTCCACCTGCAGGGAGGAGGAGCGGGAAGAGATTCCCGCGGATACCGCGAGCACGGACAAGGACAAACGGATCCGAGAGCGCCGGTTCAAATGAGGATGATAGAATCGCGTGTGAGATGGGGTAATTGATTTTTTCCGCGATTGCATCAATCTTGCGGCAATGCAGGATAGGGGGGAGTCAGGGGGTTTGCTCGAACAATAGATGAACGGCATCGGGGGATTTGAAATCAACTTTGTATCCAGGACCAATGACGCCTTTGGCGGTAAGCAGGACTTCTTTTTTTCTGACGGTGATTCCTTTGCGCCCCTCCATGAGAAGATAGGTACCGTTGGAGCTCAGGTCGGTGAGATAATACTTTCCGTTTTTGTGCTCGATTAACGCGTGCGTCCGCGACACCCGGTTGTTCACCACCTGGATGTCATTGCTCTTCTGGCGACCGATTTCCACGCGGGCGTTGGCTTCGTTTACAATGACCACCACTTTGCCGTATTTCAGTATCAGGCAGGACCGCTGCGCCTTTTTGAGCTTGGGCGGCGGTGCTTTTAGCGCTTTGGCCTTCAGCCCGTAAAAGCGCAGGAACTCCCCACACTTCTTACAGGGTATCTGAGGCCTTTGGCCTTTGATGCGTTCCTCATCAACAATTAAACGATAAACCGTTACATTTCAACTCAAATACCTTCAACAATCAAGCCTTTTTCACTCATCGGGTGGTTCTCCGGCGGCAAGATTGGGCAATTTATTTTTTCTGCGGCCCTTACTACAAATTATATCTTTTTCGGTGGTTCTGTTTCCGAAGCTGCTCCGGGATTCATGGCATCGACGGTCTTGGCGGCATCATCGGCCTTGACCTTCGCCTTGACCGCACGTCGATAGGCCTTTTCGGCGCCGGATTCGGCCTCCTTAATTTCGTCTTTCAGGTTCTCCCGTGCATCCAGAGGCACCGCACCGGAAACACCCTTCTCTTCCAGCGCTTTGAACCGGTTGTTGAGCTTTTCCAGGGCTGCTTTTTTCACGGCGGCCGCCTTTTCAGCTGCCGCAGCTTTTTTTCGGGCCGCTTCCAGATCGTCGGCCGCCCGGGCAACCTGGGCCGCCAGTCCCTCCTCGGGAGCTGCATCCAAGTCGATGTCCTCGGCGGCCATAACCACGGCAGAAACCGGCAACCGGGGAAGGGAGCGTTCAAAAGATTTGCCGGTCGGGTCAAGAATGCGGTTCTGTTCAATTTTCATGGGCAGGAAAACAAAGGCCGCGTCGGCCGACTGCTGCACAATGGTGTCGGCATCAAAACCCTCAACGATATGGGCGGTTGCATCGATGCGAATATCCTCCAGGATTTTATTCAAGTTCTCTTTTTCGGCTTCGATGCGCGTGCCATCGCCCTGCGTCAGCACCCGGAGCGAAGTTTTGTCCCACGGTGCATTGCGGGTCATCAGGTGCCCCAGTAACAGCATCAGGCGACTGGTGGCATCTCCCTGCCACCATACGTCGATCCGGCGGCCCTCCCTCGGCTCGGCCTGAAGCCGGTTCCAGGATTCCGGATCCATGTGGAGAACCACCAGGTTTTTCCCTTGCCGGAAAACAAGCCTGAGGTTTTTCACGTAATTATAAGCGCCGATGCCGGAAATGGCTTTCCCGGATTCACCCAACCAGTTTACGACCACCGTATTTGGACGCAACGGGCCGATTCCCGCGCTTTGAATGAGAATGCCCATGGTCTGGGTATAATCCGGCCCACACACGGTGAGGGGAAACATGGGGTGGCGGCCGCGCGCAATAGCGTCCGACAGAGCCTTATGGGCCGATTCCCGCCTTTTTCTGGCCGCTGCCCCCTCGCCTTCAATGATCTGAACCGCCTCCGTGAAACCGCTGCCGCCTTCAATCCATGCGGCAAAGGCCAGCAGCGGGGCACGACGCTCCGAATCGTTTGTAAACACCAGCAGCTGGGGACGCCAGTCGCGGGCATGTTCAGGATTTTCTTCGGCGGCGAGCAGATGCTGGCGCACCTGCTGCAAATGGTGGGATCGGGCGCTGTCCGCCCACCGGGCCGGCCCGGCAGTGCGTTTCAGATACTGGTACACGGAAAACATCAGGGCAATGGCTGCCGCACCGCTCTTGGCGTCGATGGCCAGCATGGCGCCTAAACATATGACGAAACCCAGCAGGCTCAGCGGCGGGGAGAACCATTTGAACCGTGGCCGAAATGAGGGGCGTTGGGTTCTGGCTTCAAAATAGGTGGCATAGTTGAGCAGTCCGTAGGAAATAAGAAAAAACATGGAAACCACACTGGCCACCAGGTTCAACTGCCCCAGGGCAATGGTGACAAAGGCGATGCCGGCGGACAGCAGCACTCCCCGTCGTGGGTTGCCCGACGGTTCACTGACCTTGGCAAAGGGCGTCAGCACCGAGAAGATCCGGTCGGCGGCCAGGGACTGCAGAATTCGCGGCGCCCCCATAAAGGATGCCATGGCCGAGGAAAGGGTCGCGGCGATCACCCCGGCATCGATTAAAAACCCCACGGCGGATATGGTTTTCATGGCACCATAGTCCGTCGACAGGATGCTGTTGGGCATAGCTGCCGCAAACAGAACCGCCGCGGAAAAATAGACAAAAATAGAGAGCCCCACGGCCAGAAAGGTCCCGAAGGGGATGCTTTTTCCCGGGTCTGCCAGATCTCCGGACATGCTCACGCCCTGGGTAAACCCGGTAGCGGCGGGGAAAAAGATGGCAAAAAGAACCCAGAAGGCAGCCCCGTTTTCCGGTGCCGCCCAGTTGGCGGCCAGCAGCGCCGAATCCCAGCTGCGGATGCCCCCGATGAAAAAGGAGATCAGCGCGGCGACCAGCAGCGCCATGACAAAGAACTGGAACCTGGTGGCCCAGTCCGCGCCCTGCCAGGCGAAAATGAAAAGAAAAGCCACGGCACCGGCAGCAATCAGCTGGACCGTCAAATGGTGCGCCTGGGGAAAAAAGGCGGCCACCGCCTCTCCAAACCCGATGCAGTAAAAGGCGATGGACACGCTCTGGGCCAGGAAAAGCACCAGGCCGATGGAACCGCCGAACTCCAGCCCCAGGGTGCGTGAGATCAGGTAGTAATCGCCGCCCCCCCGAACCTTGACGTTGGTGGCCACGGCAGACAGGGAAATGCTGGTGAGCACGCTGATGGCGTTGGCCAGGGCGATAATGATCAAGCCTCGCCCCAATCCGGCGGAACCCACCACATACCCGAGCCTCAGGAAGAGGATGATCCCCAATATGGTCAGAATGCTGGGGGTAAACACGCCGGCAAAAGTACCCAGCCGGCTGCCTGAGATGTGGGATTCCGGTGGTGATGATGGTCTGTTCATATATGGCGTTCATCTTCGTTTGCAAATCGGTCAGCAGCTGACGCCGGCCCGAACCAGCACCAGAATTTCACTCGCAACCTGGCACTTAGGGAGCCCGGCAAAAATAAAAAGGTTCAACGCGAAAATGAAAATCTCGTACAAACCGATGAACATCCCACCCTCTATTTTGCAGGAAACAACCCGTTGGCATCATAGGTGATTCCCAGGAGAAGGTCAAATATTTTGCCCGGTGTCCGAGCGGAAAAGGATGATGGGTGCATCATTTTTAAATCACCTGGCAGGTCCGTATCCGGTTTCCCGGGAAAACAGATCAAGTTTTTCGGAAAACGGCCGAAAACAGAAAATGAGATTCAGATCCAAAGGGTTGATTCTATCATGAGATCGTTCATTACAAGAGACCGGCTCATCGCGGCGACAGTTGCCGTCTTGCTACTGGTCACCGTTTTTCTGGCTGGCGCCCATCATGGTTATGATCTGGGATATACTGACGGGGAGAACCAGGCGAACGGCTGGTGGATCGACAAAAAAAGCCACTACTACGAATCTGCCGAAGTCAAAAAAAAGCGAGTCAACCTCAAACACAACCAGATTTGAGCACATCTCCGATTCATGGCAACAGCACACAAAACTGCCGGCAGAATCCGCCGGCCCCATTGATGCACCACTCCAAAATTGCCATCCCGTGTGCAATTTTCGTTACCGGCCCGCCGAACGCCCTCCTTGGTAAAAGTAAAAGTCATATGATTACAGGCGATTAAGAAACAGGCATTCTATTTGCTATGTATATCCGTTTCAGTTCCCAAATGGAGGGCCGTAATCCCCGCTTATAAATCGGACCTTCACGAAAGTTTAAATTTTTCGCTAATCGCGTGTCTTGACAACATGGAAATCCCTCTGGATTGACGTTGACTCGGTTGGTTTCATCGAAACGCTGACTGCCTGAGACTTCCTTTCTCTTTTCCGACACGCTGCAACCATCGACAAATGATCCCTCCGGCCTTCAGGTTGCCGCTATGGTCCATGGAGGTCGACGCCTTGCCGGGGAATCCTTTCTGAAACGCGACCCGACAAGGCTAACCATTTGGAAAAAAGGAGGTGATGCCGACAGACACCCGCCCATGTCATGTTTGATTCAAAGCGAAAATATGCAGTCCAACAACCTATCAAGAGGGAGGAGCGCCAATGAAAAGATCAATCCATACTACCGCCATCGCCGTTATCCTGATTACCTGCTTTGCCGCCCTGGTGTGGGCCGAAGGAGCCACGAAGGAAGAGGTGGTCGCCAAATGCGAATCGGCCGCCAAACTGGTTCAGGAAAAGGGTGTGGAACTGGCCAGCAAGGCCATCGGAGACAAGGAAGGACCATTCGTCTGGAAAGATACCTATGTATTTCTGATGGACCTGGACGGCAAAATGCTTGCCCATCCCATCAAGCCTGAACTGACCCAGCGGGACAATCTGGTCCAGGTGAAGGATACCGACGGCAAACCTCTGTTCGTGGAGTTCATCCAGGTGGCCGGCAACACGGGAAATGGGTGGGTGGACTATATGTGGCCCAAACCGGGCGAGGAAAACCCGGCAGCCAAGAGCAGCTACATCTATCGGGTGCGCGGCACTCCTTATTTTGTTGGAGCCGGTATTTACAAATAGTCCTATTGAAACATAGACTGAGTGCTTGAATTTTGAAAGCTGTGAATTTGTCTATGATTTAACGGTATTATGTCACAAAAAAAAGCCAGCGCGGGCATTCTGCGCTGGCTTTTTTTTCCATTGAACTGTTTTATGTTGTATTATAAATTTATAAGTTTGTAAAAAGTTAAAAAATACATTTTTTTGTCATTCCGGCGAAAGCCGAAATCCAGTATTTTCAGTTAGTTGAAACTACTATAGACTCCGGTTCTCATCGGAGTTGCGACTTTTTACGAGAGCATCATAAACTCATTGAAGTCTATTCGCCATGTTTTTTATGCAACGTTAGAGATGATAAAGAAAAACGGTGAGATATGAAAGTCTATTTTCACGATAATTTTTATACCGTCTACACTTCCGACCCTGCCGCTGCACCGGGCAGAATGGAGGCGGTTGTCGACACCATTGCACCGCATGTGGATATCTGCTCTTTTTCCCCGGCCACGCAAAACGATCTGCTGACCGTCCATCCAAAGAGTCACCTTGAACGCATCCGCCGCAAGGGGCTATATGAAATCGCCGCCCTGGCGGCAGGAGGGGCCATTCAAGCAGCGCAAACCGGTATGGATGAGCCCAGTTTCGCCCTGATACGGCCGCCGGGCCACCATGCCTCGGCCGACAGTTGTTGGGGTTTTTGTTTCTTTAACAACATGGCCGTCTCCCTGCATCAGCTGCGATCGACAGGCCGGATCGAAACCGCGTTTATCCTGGATTTCGATCTTCATTACGGGGACGGCAACGTCAATATCCTGGGCAATGAACCGTGGGTTGAAATTCTCAATGCCGAATCTCACAGCCGCCAGGCCTACCTGGATCAAGTAAAACATGCCCTCCATCTCACAGCCGCCGATGTCATCGCCGTATCCGCCGGGTTCGATAACCACGTCCAGGACTGGGGGGGCCTGCTCACAACAGCGGACTACCGAACGCATTTCTGGAGGGATTGATTGACAATTTTTAGGAGCCGCCTTTGGGTTTGGCGACAGATAGGCGGCGTGCAGTCGTTCGATGTCGATGTGGTGCAGCAGATTAGTGAAACGCAGATCCTTGTCCCGCTTCGTTGCTTCTCGTACCCTGTTCAGTCTGATCGACGCTGCTTTCGGCCCCTGTGTGCCTGTCACACCTGAGATCTCCCGGTTTCCGTACAAAGAGTTTGCATACATGCTCCGGTTCTCTGACTCCGCGGGTCCGGGGCGCCACTCGCGTTAGCGCGACGTACCGTATTGCCTTCCCCACCAAGTCACAAGGTCGACAACCCGAATTAGGTGATTTCGGAGATCAATAGCCAGGCCTGAACGCCCCCTGTCAATGCTTCACCGCCCAGATAAACGGTACCTTGCAGGCGTCAAGAGAAGATATCGCCAAGGGTCAACGGAAAGGAGATCCGAAATGGCGATAAGACGGGCCTTGAAGCTGAGGCACCAGAGCGCTATTTAAGGGCCGCGGAAATAATAAATTACAGGAGGAACGTATGAAACGAATTGCACTGATCGGCGGATTCGCTGGTTCGGATGATGCCGGATAAACGTAACGATCAGATCGTACGTTCGCCGAAGGAAGAGAGAATATCTCGCCAACAATTTTCATTAGACACAACCAGGAGAAGTGCGCACTGTGAACTACACTAAGGGCTCGCTCAAAAATAACTTCACATTTTTACATCTCCGCTTCAGCTCATCTTTGGCCGATGCCTCACTCGTACCCGATCTTATAAAATTGGCCGCGAAATAGCTCACTATTCCTGTAGTTTTACTCTCTCGGATCAGCCAAACCTGAACCAAATCTGAGCGCCAATTCTGCGAAGTTATTTTTGCGCGAACCCTAAATCATAACTCATTGTCTGATTCCTGTCCCTATTGAGCGAGATCCCGTTTCCCATAGGCTCCCTCACCCCCTTTGGAGAGAGGGCCGGGGTGAGGGAATAACTTTAGTTCCGTCTTTTTGAAAACCGGCTGGACGTCTTTGGGATCATCAATTTATCTGGGGGCCATCCGGTCGGCCAGCGCCAGGAATCGTCTGGCCTCGGTCTCGTTGCCCAGGGTCTGGTATATCCGGCTGACCTTGGCATAATACGCAAAGGCCTTCTGGGGCAGTTCCTGGGCCAGGGAGAGATAGAGTTCCAAAATGGCGGTGTCGTGTATGCCGGCGGCGAAGGAGAGATCGGCAACCTTCTCTTTCACCAGCGGATCGATGCGGCTGTGACAGCCGCTGCAGTGACCCATGATCTCCTGATACATCCGGCGCGCATGATCCATTTCGTTCAGGGCCTCATGGGTTCTGGCCAGCGCGCGTGCGATGGATTCGTCCCAGCCGTATGTTGCTATGAAATCGCGATAGAAGATTTTGGCGTCGTCGAAGCGGCCGGCCTGAAAAAGGGTTTCGCCCTCGAGGACAAATACGGCCAGAGACGCCGCCAACTCGCCGGGGATCGAGGCCAACAGCGCTTCGGCCCGGTCGAAGGCCCCCTGTTCCCAGTAAATTTCGCATAAGATCTGATAGGCCGGCAGGGCATCCGGGTGGTGGTCCAGCAGCGTCTCCAGCAGCTGCCGGGCCTGTTCCGGCCGGTTGAGGTGCAGGTAGGCCGTGGCCAGTTCCAGGGGGATATAGCTGTCCGCCGCATTCTGGGTTTCCAGGGCGCGGGCAAGATAGCGTGCGGCGGTCTCAAAATCGCCGTTGTTCAGTGCGAGGTAACCGGTTTTAAAATCCGCGCCATACCCCAGATAAGCCCGTCGCACCGGATCGGGCAACGTGCCGCACAAGGCGCTGAACTGTTCATCCGGCGCCTGGAAACCCACATTTTCTTCGTCCGGGTCCCAGTCATATTCCGGATCTGAGAGGGTCGGTTGGTGCTCCCCGGCCCGGGCCGCCTCGATCGTCTGATGTTGCTGCGCGAGGGTCTCTTTCAATGACGCATCGCCGGTCAGCTCCAGGGCCAGTTCCACCAAGTCCAAGGCCTCTTTAAAATCGCCGCTTACCGCCAATTGCAATGCATTCTGGTGATGCTCACGGGCCAATTCATCCTTGGTGCCCGCGATCTTCCCCTCAAGCCGGCCCAAGCTGTCCCGATCCTGGTCAGTAACCGCTTCCAGTTTCCGGCGAGCACGTTCATATTCCAGCTTGGCCTCGCCCCAAAACCCGGCCGTGCCCAGAGCATCCCCTTTTTGTTCCAGCTTTTCAACAGTAGGGCCCGAAAACAGGTTGAACCATGCCATCGCCGATCTCCTTTTGCGTCACTGTCCCTTTGTCGTCAATCAAGCCGATCTTAGAAGAATGCTCACAAGTCGTCAATAATTACGAAGTGATTCCGATTAGGACGCATGTGCGGTGGGCGATGATTGATGGATCAGCGATATGCCCGGGCAGGAGCATTTGCGGCTTGTCCGCAGAATGTTGTTGGGTGCTTATCTCTTAAATGTCTGTTTGTGGGGTCAAAAAGGTGAGTTTAAGCCCCCAATTAGAGATTTATAATAAGCTGCACCATAACAATGTTAACCTTCCTGCTTCCCCTACCGGTGCGCAAATTTGGGTATCCGGGTGCAATAAGTGAAACGATTGAAACGGCGAGTCTCCAATGATATAATTTGATAAATTTAATAATCCCAATATGTTAAAAAGTTGGCATGCGCATTGCCATTTCGTATTGGAAACAACGCACCGTCGGTCGGTTCCGAAATGCTGAAGGTTCAGCAATGGGTGTGTTGGAAAGGAGGCGGTTTTAAGCCGCTGTGGGTGGGCGGCACTAAAGACCCTTTATAGATCCGTTACACTGGATCAAAAGGCGATGCCCGGAGCGGTTTTCACCATTCAGACATTCGGGGATTTTATTGGGTTTCCTCCCCATCTGCATATCCTGATTTCCGATGGGTTTATATCAAATCATTAACAATTTGTTACCTGCCTGCGCTAATAGCCGAAGATCGAACTGCAAATTAGAAAGAATATCAAGCTTATAAAAGCTTATACCTATTTTTCGAGTGGACCGGCGGTGACACTTCCGATCGTAAAAAATATTGTTGAAAGGGGGGATGAATATAGCCAAGAGTAAAATGTCCGCACTGCCCCCGTTTTTTTGTTAAACATGATCCTATGTATTGCAGTGCTGTCAGCTTTCTCACCGGCAGCATTTTCACAATCTTCGAAAAACATGCTGAAAATGGTGTTTATCGAGGTCGATTCTCCTGAAAAAGTTAAAAAGCTTGCCCGTATGGGTATTGATATCGCAGCAGTCAGGAAATTGGAGGACGCAGGGAAAAAGGAACTCAAAGCAGCCAGATACCGCGTTGAGGCCGTGGTCTCATCAAAAGATGAGAAAAAACTGGCACGGGAAGGGCTTGATTGGTCACTCGCCGTAAGCAGCCGGCAGGCAATGGCGGCCGAGGTAATGAGAGCCGCGGAGAGTGTGTATCACAGTTTTGAAGAACCCACCCTTGGCATCAAGGATCAACTCCATCAAATTACCGCGGATTATCCTGATATCACCTACCTCACCACCATTGGATACAGTATTCAAAACCGCCCGCTGCTGGCGATGTGTCTGTCAAAAAACAAGGCGCGACACGGAAGGGGTGCCAAGCCTGAGGTGCTGATTCTGTCGACCCATCATGCGAGGGAATGGGTGGCCACGGAAATGGCCATGCGTCTGATCAAATATCTCACGGCAAATTATGGAACCGACGACCGGGTAACCAGCTTGTTGGACACGAGTAAAGATCCGCACCCAAAGGGTGCGGCTTTGAAAAATCCCCCCATAGGGGGGACAAGGCCCTGCCCCCAAATAGGGGGCGGGCCGTGCGAGTTGTGCCGTCGTTATGATACTTAATC
>JABZFO010000201.1 GCA_014237405.1 Desulfosarcina sp.
TAGTGTTTTTAGGTAGTTGGAGAATTACCTTATACTACACGCAGTGAGAAAAAGCCAGCACAAGATGCGTTTTTTTTATTTATACCAATCAGTTAGGTTCCCGGATGGACACTAGCTAAGGGCTCGCGCAAAAACAACTTCACATTTTCGCATCTCAGCTTCAGCCCATCTTTAACTGAGACTTAATATGCCTTTGACAGATGAAAGTTTTTCAAATAAAAGGAACCAGCTCCAACAGGTCGGTGATTGCGGCGAACCCCTTAAATGCCTGCAGAAAGTCTGGCGCTGGATAAATCAGCGCATCTCCTTTGACCCGATGGGTGCCGGGAAGGCGAAGCGCCCGATCAACCGACGAGGCCGTGGTCAATCGAACTTCCATGATGACTTCTTCTTTTATGGTTAGCGGTTTGTATGTGTCCAGATGGGACAATGCGCGATTGACAGCGTTGTAGATCAACTCGCGGCAGCGGGATGGGTGAAGGCAGATTCCAGCGTAGGCACCGATGGATTCTTTAACGGCTGCCGTTTCGATTCCCGGAATCAGCGTTTCTGCTTCCCGGCACGCTGTTTCATCACCGGAAATCATCACCACCGGAACCTTGAAATAGCCGGCCAGAAATGCATTGAGTCCGATCTCGCCGACGTTAAGCCCATTAAATTTCAATTCCGCCACACGGCCGTGAAAGATATGAGCAATGGCGGCATCGGCGGTGCCTGCCATGCCGTGGTACCCGACAAAACAAACGGCATCGATCCCCCGGTCGACCCCTTCCATCATTGCCAACGGCCGAGGCGAGCCCATGACCAATCGGGCACGTTCGTCCAATGACTCCGGCAGCAGGTTCAACCCCACATTGTGCGCATCGACAACCATTACCTGGGCGGCGCCGCCATCGAATGCAGCCTGGACCGCCGCATTGACCTCTTCGGTCATAAGTCGCCTGGCTTGACTGTATTCTCTTCCCTGAATGTCAGAGTGCTCACTTCTCACAACGGAACCGATACCTTCGATGTCTGCTGAAATTAGTATGTTCATTTTTCCTCATTTGGCTCGTATTCGATCAGAGCGTCAAGATGATTTTCTATTCTCACGTATAAAGATGGCAATCCACCCAGTGATCATTTCCAACAGCCACATGGGGTGGCGGTGTTTTCCTGCAGATGGCCATCACCTCTGGGCACCGGGGGTGGAATCGGCAACCGGTCGGGATGTGGAGAGGGCTGGGCACATCGCCATGCAGTATGGCCAGGTTCTGACGGTGCAGCGGATCCGGGCGGGGCACCGAGGCGATCAGTGCCTTTGTGTACGGGTGGCATGGATTGCTGAAAAACTGTCTTTTTGGGGAGGCCTCCACAACGCTACCAAGATACATCACGGCAATTCGCGAACTGATATGCCGCACTACCGCCAGGTCGTGAGAAATGAATAGATACGTATAGCCATGCGCTTTCTGTAGGCCACCAATCAAATTTAGAATCTGGGCCTGTACGGAAACGTCCAGGGCTGATGTCGGCTCGTCAAAAACGATGAACTCCGGTCCCGTGATCAGGGCACGGGCAATCCCGATCCGTTGGCGCTGTCCCCCAGAAAATTCATGGGGGTAGCGATCGACGTGCTCCTGTTGGAGCCCCACATCTTTTAACACAGCCATTACCCGGTCTTCTAGTGACCTTCCCGTGATGCCCTGTTGAAGACGTAAAGGGTAGCCTACGATTTTTTGTACAGTCATTCGCGGGTCCAGCGAGGACTGCGGATCCTGGAAAACCACTTGGAGCTTTCCACGGATCCGATGGAAATCGCTTTCTTTCATGGACAAGATGTCCTGTCCGTTAAAGAGAACCCTTCCGCTGTTGGCCTTC
This sequence comes from Desulfosarcina sp., assembly GCA_014237405.1. GTDB lineage: Bacteria > Desulfobacterota > Desulfobacteria > Desulfobacterales > Desulfosarcinaceae > Desulfosarcina. The sequence continues at coordinate 1,861 of JABZFO010000201.1, forward strand.
AGAAGGCGGAGAAGGCAGTTTCCAACCGTGGACTTTCCGCTGCCCGATTCCCCGACGAGCCCCAGGGTTTCCCCGCGACGGACCATGAGCGACACATGATCCACGGCCATGAGTCGTTTGGGCCGCCGCCAGAGAAAACCGTCCGCTATGCGAAACTGTTTGACGAGATTTCGTGTTTCAATAACCGGCGTCACGAGTGTCCCCCCATTCTTGTGTGGCAGGCCACAGCGTGATCCGGTGACATCCAGCAGAGTTCCGGCACCTCGCGGTCACAGGATATACCCACTTCCTCGCATCGGGGATGAAACCGGCAACCCGGCGGCGGTTGGATCAGCGTAGGCACCGTGCCGGGAATCGAATAGAGGGTCTGAAAGCGGGAGGGCGCTTGACCGTCATGCTGCGAATCATCCATGTTCGGAATGGAAGCGATCAGCCCCTGGGTATAAGGGTGTATGGGATTGGCAAAAAGCTCTCCGACAGAGGCCATTTCCACCACCCGCCCGGCATACATCACGGCCACCCGGTCGCAAATCTGCGCCACCACACCCATATCGTGGGTGATCATCAGCACCGAGATGTTCCGCTGTCGGCTCAGATCCGTGAGAATGGCCAGCACCTGCCCCTGAACCGTCACATCCAGGGCAGTGGTGGGCTCATCAGCAATCAACAGTTTGGGATCGCTGGTGAGTGCCATAGCAATCATGACTCGCTGGCGCATCCCCCCGGAAAGTTCGTGAGGATATTTTCTCAGCACCTCGTCAGGATCCGGCATCTGAACTTGATGGAGCATATCCGTGCAAAGCGCATCGGCCTCCCGCCGTTTGAGATCTCGGTGGAGCCGCACCACTTCTCGCATCTGATTCCCGACCGTAAAAACGGGATTCAAGCTGCTCATGGGCTCCTGGAAAATCATGGAAATCTCGTTGCCCCGGACCTTTTGCATTCGTTTGTTGGAAACTGTCAAGAGATCCTCGCCGCCGAAGTGGATCGCACCGCTGGTGACCCTTCCCGGTGGCTCCGGGATAAGCCTGAGAATCGTGCGGGCGGTCACGGACTTTCCACATCCACTTTCACCGACCAGCCCCAGAATTTCACCCTTCTGGATAGTCAAACTCACACGGTCCAACACGCTGGATGTGCCCTGGTAATTGGTGAATTCAACAGATAAAGTCTCGATGCTCAGCAACGGGCGCATAACCTACCTTCGAATGCGGGGATCCAGAATATCCCGCAGGGCGTCTCCTAAAATGTTGAATCCGATCACCGTCGTCAGGATAAAAAGCCCAGGGAACGTCGCATACCACCACTGGTCCAAGAGAAATTTGCGGCCGACGCTGATCATGGCGCCCCATTCCGGTGTAGGGGGTTGGGCACCCAACCCGATAAAACTCAGGGAGGCGGCAATGAGGATAGTATCGCCCAGGGTGAGAGTGCCGAGAACGATTACCGAATTGAGACAATTGGGCAGAATATGGTGGGCGATGATCCACCGATTTCGGGCCCCTGATACCCGAGCGGCGGCAATGAACGGCATCTCCTTGACGGACAAGGCCTCTCCCCGCACCAAACGGGCAAATTTAGGAATCATGACAAACGCCACCGCCATGATGGCGTTGTTCAGACTCGGCCCCATGGCAGCCGCCAGGGCCATGGCCAACACCAGTGAGGGAAAGGAGAGAATGACATCCATCACGCGCATGATGATATTATCGACCCTGCCGCCGTAATAGCCGGCGACAGCACCGATTACCGAACCCAGGCCACCGGCAATGCAGATGACAACAAAACCGATTCTAAGGGAGATGCGTGCACCGAACATGACCCGGCTTAAAATATCCCGTCCCATTTCATCGGTACCAAACCAGTGCACCGCTCCCGGCGGTTGGAGGCGCTCTCCCAGGCTGAGTTTAATCGGATCGTATGGTGCCAACCAGCCGGCACACAGGGCCATCAGTCCCATGGCCACCAGGATGATCAGGCCGGCCATTGCCGTCGGATTGCTGCGCAGCAGACGTCCGGTCAATTTCAGTTCTCGCCACTTGGGATGAAGGTTAGTTTTGGGTTTCATTGCCTGTTTCGTAAGCGTTCAGGGTTCGCCGTTCAAGGTTGCTTTTTCCTTCGATCTTGGTTGTAGGCCGGCAAGTACTTATGGCAGCTTCTTCATTATGGGTTGAACCTTTAAACCCAGAACCTCTGAACCCGTGAACGGTTACCTTGTCTCAATATTGGATTCTGGGGTTCAAAAAGGCGTAAAGTACATCCACGAGCAAATTGATGGATACGTACACCAGGGCAACGATCAGCGTGAACCCCATGATCGCCGGAAAGTCGAGATAGTTTACCGAATCGACGACGTACTTCCCCATTCCCGGCCAACCGAAAATCGTCTCTGTTAAAATCGCCCCACCCAGCAGTTCGCCGAAGGAGAGACCGGTAATCGTCACGGTGGGAATCAGTGAATTTTTAAATGCATGCTTTAAAACAATTGCTGTCTCGGCAATGCCGTTGGCGCGGGCGGTAATGATAAAATCCTGCCCCAGGACTTCGATCATGGACGACCGAACGATTCTCGTCACGATGGCCAGATAGACGTAAGATAGACAAAAGGCCGGCAATAGGATGTGCGCGGCAGCATTGAAAAAAGTGTCAAATTGGCCGTCGAGCAAGCTGTCAATCAGGTAAAGGCCGGTGACGTGCACCGGCGGGCTGAAATCGATGTCAAGCCTGCCGGATCCCGGCAGCCAACCCAGGTTGCGATAAAACAGCAGCAGCAGCAGCATCAAGCCTAACCAGAATACCGGCATAGACACCCCGAACACGGAAAATACGCGGGTAAAATGGTCGGGAAGGCGATTCCGGTGAACAGCGGAAATAATGCCCAGCGGGATGCCCACCCCAAGACAGATGACAATACTGGCAAGGGTCAGCTCCAGGGTTGCCGGAAGGAAATCTTTCAAGTCGTGGGTCACCGGGCGATGATTCCGGATGGAGACGCCAAGGTCACCTTTTACCAGACCGGTGACAAAGCGGATGTATTGAATCGGCAGCGGTTGATCGAGCCCGTGAGATTTTCGAATATTCTCGATAGCCTGCCGACTGGCCTTGGGCCCGGCGATCATCTTGGCCGGATCGCCGGGGATGGCGTGAGAGATCACAAAAACCAGAATCGTGACACCGAAAAGCACCGGGATCATGTAAAACAGTCGTCTCAGGATGTATTGGAGGATCCGCATGATCTATTGTTGTAGGTAATCTGTCATCGGCCAATTGATTATTTCAGGGACAGTGCTGCCGGAGAGAGGCGATCAGCGCTCTCTCCGGCAGGGGGATGGGACATCACTCCTTAGAGATGCTCTCGAAGTTGTACATGGACTCGAGCATGGGGTTGTACACATAACCATGGACGTTCTTGCGCATGGGAACAACCGTCTGTACCTGATAGAGAAAGATGTACGGTGCGTCGTCCATGATAATTTCCTGGGCCTTTTGGTACAGTTGCGTTCGCTGCCCCTGGTCGGCGATGGACGCTGCCTTGCGAATCAATGCGTCCACTTCATCGTTTTTGTAAAAGGAGCGATTGCCGGGAAGCCCCCAGAGCTTGGAGTCGAACCAGAAGTTCATGAACATGAAGGGATCGGCAAAGTCCGGGCTCCATGCGCCCAGGCAAAGCTCGAAATCACCTTTGTCCACCCGATCCCGAAGGGTGGGATTGGCCATCAATTGAAGCTTCAGCGTGACTCCGATTTGAGCGAAGTTGCTCTGAAGAATCGTGGCAATCTGCTCCCAGGACGACCGCCGCTCGGAATAGATGAGGGTCAGGTTCAGTCCGGAGCCGAACCCGGCTTCCTTCAACAAGGATTTGGCTTTGGCCGCGTCGAGGGTGTGTTGAAAGAGATCGCTCTTGTGCCCCCACATCCCCTTAGGAACCGGGCCACGCATCTGCACACCGTTACCCTGGAGCACATAGTCGATGATCCCCTGGTAATCGACGGCATAGCAAAGGGCCTGCCGAACCTTTGGGTTATCCAGGGGTGACTTCTGATTGTTGATATAGACATATTCGACCAGTTGTGAGGGATAACGTTGGACAGCTACATCCGGATTCTTCTCAAGTGCCGGAATCTGGTCGATGAGAATGTTTTCGGCAATATCGATATCCCCGCGCTCCAGTGCCATTCGGCGATCTGCGGATTCGGCCATGAAGCGAACGACGACCTTTTTTACTTTTGGCGCTCCACCCCAGTAGTTCGACTTGGCCTCTAGAACCGCACGCTGCCCACGGGTCCATTCAACGAGTTTGAAAGGACCGCTGCCGTCGGTGTGTTCAGCCAGCCACGCCTGGGCCAGATCGCCCCCTTTTTCATGCTTCATGATGTTGGGGTTGACAATGTTGGCTCCATCGGTGGCCAGGGTTTGGAGAAACGGGCCATAGGCATTTTTCAGGGTGACCTCGAGGGTATAGGGATCAACGATCCGCATGGCCTTGATAGCGCCGATGTTATCCGCCGGTCCTTTTCCGATCTTCAGCGTTCGCTCGAATGAAAACTTGACGGCGGTGGCGTCCAAAGCTGTGCCGTCGTCAAAGGCCATTCCTTTTCGGATTTTGAACGTCCACACGGTGCCATCGTCGGAAACACTCCAGGATTCGGCCGCCTGGGGTTCCACCTCGGTTGACCCTTTGCCGTTGATCACCTTATATTTGACCAGCCGATCATAACAGGGGTAGATTTGACGCCAGTCGTAGTTGTCACTCGATACACCCGAGTCCAGGGTATGGATATCCGAAGAGACCCCCACCACCAATGTGTCCGGTCCGGCCGCACCAACCCATGGTGCCCCGATCAGCGACAAAAAAAAGACCATCTGCACAATACCTATCCATCTTTTCATAACGATTCTCCTTCCTTCTTTAAATTTCATGTGTATTCCCCGCCCGCCCCAAGCAGAACTACTTGCAAGCTTGGCAGACAAGATGAGGGTGGCGTTACCTGCCAGCTACGATTAAAACGCCGGATTGCTTGAGGTTAAGTGAAGTGACCGGTTATGCTTCTCAACCTTCTAGTTTCATGCAACTTGTTTCTTTTTCAGTGGCTTATTAACAGGACATTCAAAATAGATACATCGTCCACATTCGTTCCGCCTGATAGTAGCAACAAATCCGACTAAAGAAAGTAAATAAATGATCAGAAAATAGGGCGCTAATAATAGCCAATAGAATGGAAAAAGCAGCAAAATACAAAGTGCAATAAAAGAAATGGCGGTATCTATAGTACTTAATGACCCAGGCCTAGGTTTAAAGACTTATGGGATTCCCCAGAAAAACATGCAATTGAGAGTTTTTTTGTTTTGTACATAATGGGGGCAGTGCGAGCAATAATGTCTGAGAATCAGCATGATAAGAATTAATGCTAAAATTATGTACACAGAGAACCAGAACCGAGAATGTTGGAAAATAGCGAAGCAAGCAGTAACTATTGGCACAGCAAGCAGTACATTCCAATACATATAGTTCCTAATATCATGCTTGGCTTTGAGTCGCTCACAAGAATTAATCATAATTTGCCTCGTTGATTTAAAACAATTTCTTAATCATGCATCAACTGCATCATCTTCTTGGTAATATTAACTGGTTCAAACGAGTCAAATAGCAAGTCCTGCTATTTGATTTCAATTTGTTTCAAGAGCACAATGTTTTGAGCTAACCTGCCGGCCTCCTCACCTTCGAGACTGCACATGCATTTACGAAAAATCGCATTATTTTCCCGGTCAGGTCAAGCGAAAGGTTATACGAAATCTTGCGATGTCACTTCAACGATGAATCATAGTGCCGTGCATATCGATGAGAATTATAGTCCCGCAAGTTGAGCCAACATGACAGAGTAAATGCCAAGACACCCAGAATCAAGACTCCCGCGTCCACTACCAAAGGGTCCCATGTAAATCCTGTTAGTTTATCTACATAGTACTTGACGTATGAATTCGGCAAATTAGTTTCTCCGAGTTCACGCTTGACCTCCCAATGCCAGTCCGTACAAGGGCAGTAGCCCCAACCGTAAAACATTCCTAAACCGAACCAAGACAAGATAGTTAAGCCAATAGTTATCAAATGTACGCATCGTGTCCTTCTCCACGCCCAACCTGATAGATCAAATATAACCAAGCTACCATGGAATACGATGAAGAAATAATCAAGGAACGTGTACATTCAAATCTTTTGTGTATATTTTTAGCAGTGTTTCTAGTTAAATAAGCCTCTGCAATCCAAGCAGTTTCTCCGTTCTGTATAACGCGATGCTAAGGAGCCGGGAAATGGGAGCTTGAGGTCCCTTTGAAAAGAACCAAAGGACAAACAACTCAAAACTTTAAAATATCCACGATTTTTCCCGGTCCCGCTTAAGCCACTGGTTCGGGCATCGCCCGATCAATAATTGCTTGCTTCTTTTCGTCTGATTGATTCCAACGATAGTGTCCTGAATAGGCTTCTTCAACTTTTCTATCGCCTGATTTTGAAAACTGTAGAGGTCGTTTCTTGCCTTTTCCCCACTGGTGATAATTCGTAATGATCGGAATCATATTCAGGTCATGAGCATAAAAACCAATGATCCTCAAAATACGATCTGCTTTGGACAAATTTCCTTCGATAACACGTTTAAGATAAGGGACTTTTCCTTGCCGCCAGGCATCGTGGTTCTTTCTGGAAAGGTTCCCCATTTCAATCAGCACATCAACGGGTGCAACTATATTGATTTTTGACAGGACTTTCGCAAATGCCCGAACCACTCTTGGATAATATTTATCTTTCCGGTATGTATTGACGGCAACTTTTTTCATTTCAGTTCTTCAGAGCCCGAACGATCAAGCTCACTTGTTTCCGAAAGGAGGCTGGAACGAACCTGATCAGCCGAACCGCCGGATACGTGACCCGTATGTCCGGTGGTGTGGGAGGGGGTAGCCGCGAGGCTACTCCCTATCCCGATGTGCGAAATATTCGCTATTTCAATATAATAGCAATAACTTGATTCTAAACTTGACTTTATAGATAGATGTAATTACAATAATTACAAAATAATTTTTATGAAATTTAAGGAGCAATATCCATGGAAAAACAAATACGTACAAGGGATATTAAGCTGGTCCCTATTGGAAATTCCAAAGGAGTTCGCATACCCAAGTCACTCCTTCAAAAATATGGCCTTAACAATTCCCTTTTGCTTGAAGAAACAGACAGAGGTCTGCTTCTTCTGAAGAAAGAAGACAGTAAACTTTCTTGGGAAGATACATATAAAGCCATGGCTAATGAAAAGGAAGATTGGGACGATTTTGACACAACGCTTCTTGACGGACTGGAGGATGAAGACTTTGGACATTAAAAGGTACGAAATACATTATGCTGACCTCAACCCCACGATAGGAAGCAAAATAAAAAAAGTACGTTCTGTTGTCATAATTAGCCAAGATGAAATGAATAAATATTTAGAAACCGTTGTCGTATGTCCCTTAACCTCAAAGTTGCACCCACAATGGAGAACCCGACTCCAGATTAAATGCGCGAATAAAAAGGCCGAGATAGCCGTTGACCAAATACGCACTATTAGCAAAAAAAGATTGAAAAAGAAAATTGATAAATTATCAAAGATCAAAGCCGCTCAATTACGCAAGCTCATAACTGATATGTACGGCGAATAACCTTTAATTTTATATGATTTCCACCAATAATCTCACATTTACTTTACATTACATCGCACAACGGGGGAGTGAGGGGCCGGACGGTTTATAAGCAGAAAGGTTTTAAAAGCTCTATCTTTTACATTTTAGAAGGCTTTATTAAAAAGCCCCGGCTTAGCCCGGTCACACTCCCCTGAATGGTTCGGCTATTATTCGTAATAAAACAGATCATCGAACATGGGAGCTTTTTGGTCTTTTTCGGAGATACATCTTGTTGGACAATTGACACACATTGATGTAATGGCTTCCCATGCCTCCCCCGCTGCTGTCAATAACTTATCAACAAGCTTATCATTTAACAACGGGAAAAAGTCCTCAATCGGCTGATACGATAAAGATACATTTTCGACTTTTCCAGATAACTTGTCGAGAATTTCTCTTTTCATGTGTTTAGCATAATGGATGCAAAATTCCGCAATTTGTTTATTGCCAATTTTCTTGCGTTTTAGCTTTGTCCTTAAAGTTTTCTTTATCTTGGAATCAAACTCAGCAGCATATTCGAATAAAAACCAATTAATCTTCGTTTTGTCCTTTTCGCTCGAAAAAAAATCGGCTGGTGTTATAAGGGGCGGTTTTACAGATGTATTTCTTTTGCTCATTTCTTTTCCACTTTTGTAGATCGGGTAGCCGGGGGCTGTCTCCAGCCCTGTCACTCGGACTGTCGCTGCCAGGTCTTGACCGCCTGTCCTGATCAGCCGAACCGCCGGATACGTGACCCGTATATCCGGTGGTGTGGGAGGGGGTAGCCGCGAGGCTACTCCCTATCCCGATATATTTTTATCTTTTGGAATAAAATATATTATCACTTATACATAAAGACTACAACAAATACCTGGATTGAAAATAACAATATCCCTATAACCACAGAATGGTTTTTCTTGCAATTAATCCAGAATATTATGACTGGAAATACTATTGTTCCAAAAGTAAAAAATGAAAGAAAGAGTATATCTAGTTTTCCATAATTACGGATTTTTATATCTTTTTGGCCAGAAAAGTTTTCCCATAGTTGTATTTGTAGAAGAAGTGTTTCTTCAATTATATCTCTTATGAAGATAGCAATGCGATGAATGCATCTAATATTTTTAGCAATCATTACATCATAAAGCATAGAAATAATGGGAACGAATATAAAACCATATATAGTACTCCAACTTAGGTTTTACATGGCACAGATTGTGCCGGAGTTTTTATAATTTGGAATTTCTCAACCATTAAAGTTTTCAATTCGTCGACATGTTTATCGACGTGATTCAAAAG
>JABZFO010000108.1 GCA_014237405.1 Desulfosarcina sp.
AATCCGGTGATATCGTCTGCAAGGGATTCACTCGCCACTGCGCGGTGAACGTGTCGGGCACACCGGTGGAGGTGGATCCCAAAACCGTCCATCTGTGGGACATCTTCCCGAAACCGTGATGGCAGAATCCTTTCCCATAGCCTTGCAGCCGCCGCCATTTTTCCGGGACCATCATGTACAAAACCGGCCGGTGTTTGCGGCGGTGGAGGCCATGGAACGGCTGGCCGCGGACACCTGCCGTCGTTTCCCGGGAAATGACGGTCGCCGGCTTGAGGATATTCGTTTCGACAAATTTCTCTGTCTGAACACGCAGGACCCATTCACGGCATTTAACCGGATAGAACGACACAACGATGGATCCATTCGCACCACCCTGACCACCCGGTTCAAATCCCCCGGCGCAAACATCACCCGCACCCTGGCGCATGCCTCGCTGACAATAGGGCCGGAATTACCGGCAGCGGTCCAACCGCCCATAGACGCGGCCGCCTCCCTTACCGGCGTCTGTACCGCCGTGGACCCGGCCCGCATCTATGGGGAGATGGTCCCCTTCGGCCCAGCCTACCAAAACATCTGCGGACCGCTGCTGATTTCAGCGGACGGCGCCCTGGCCCGGGTGCGTTCACCGCAGCCGGCTGATCCCCGAAACGATCTTTACCTGGGCTCCCCTTACGTGCTGGATGCGGCCTTCCACGCTGCATGCGTCTGGTGCCAGCGGTTTCGCGGTGTCGTGGCCTTTCCAGTGGCCATCGACCGGCGCACTGTCGTCCGCCCCACCCGGATGGACGACGTCTACACGGCTCGCGTGGTGCCGGTGCAGACCGGCAATACGCCCTTTGTGTTCGATATCTTTATCTATGACGCCGCCGGTGAACTGCGTGAAGCCGCAAACGATGTTCACATGCGGGACGTAAGCGGCGGCCGCGCAAAGCCACCGGCAGGATTCTGGCAACAGACACATGCTGAACCTCTGGCCCCGTTTCGCAGCCACGTTTCAGGAATGGTTCTGCTGGAACGTCGCACCGTGGCAGCTTTTGCCGCAGCCGCGCTTTCCGAAAACGAAAAGACGCGGCTGACGCCAATGGCGCCAAACCGGGCCCGAGGGTATCTGTCCGCCCGGCTGGCCCTCAAACGGCTCAGCCGAATGCTTTCAGGCGACAGCGACCGCCGAAATTCCCGGGAAATTGAAACCGTAGCTGAAAACAGCCAATCCCCCCAATGCCCGTTGGCTGACGGTACCCTGCCCTTCTGCGCCGTCTCCCATGACCGGCGATTCACTGTTGCCGTAGCCGCCGACCGGCCGGTGGGTGTGGATGTGGAACCGCTCTCGGAAAGACCGCTCGGGGCCATGCACCTGTATATGGACGCAAATGAGCGGGCCATGGTAAACCGGTTGCCTCTGGGCAGAGCAGGTGGGGCTCTGCGTGTCTGGAGTGCAAAGGAAGCGGCGGCCAAGGCCCTTGGAATCAATCTCGCTGAATCCTGGGAGCGTATCCGTGTGATGGAAGTGGCCTCGGAATGCAGCCTGCTGGAAATAGCCAGAGGAAAACGAATGTCCGCAATCCATGCAACCATAGAGGGTCACCTGTTCACATTGCTGACAGTGGATAACGCGTCATGACCGGTCTGCCGACACTTTTTTTCCTGTTTGCCTTTGCCTATGTGGCAGGCTCGGTTAATTTTTCGATTCTGGCGTTTCGGCTCACCGGCCGAGAGGATCCCCGCGGGCACGGCAGCGGCAACCCGGGGGCGACCAACGTCTATCGACAGGCCGGCATCGGGTGGGCGGTGGCGGTGCTGCTATCAGATATGGGACGTGCAGTGGCAGTGGCCCTTGTGGCCAACACACTGCTCCCCTTCTGGCAGGTGCCCTGGGTGGGGCTCGGGCTGATCCTGGGAAACCGGTTCACCTGTTTTCACGGGTTCAAGGGGGGCAAGGGCGTGGCCAACTATCTGGGATTCACCTGGTGGCCGTCCTTGCCTGCGGGACGGTAGCCGCTGTCGAAGGCAACCTGTGGGGTGGAATCGGAGCTGTGGTGACCGCCTTGTTCATCGTGGCTTGCCACAACCGAAACATCCAGGAGCGATGGGGAGGGCAAGGATAACCGGTACCGCGCCATGAGCCGGGTCATGCCACGGCAAACGGCCCACCGGAGAAAAATCCAGCTGTATTTGGCGCCGGCAAGGTACATACCCAGCAGGAACACCAGGTGAGACAAACCGTAGGCAACCGGCCCGCCGATCACGGCAATATATGCGTTCTTGTAGTAAACGGCGGCCACCCCAAGCAGGGAAATCAGGGGCCAGCCGATCACGTAGCTGAAGGCAATGGCCGATACACCGGCGATAACCTTGGGTCCGGGCCGGCCTTTGAAGGCTGATAGATCCGCCCTGTCGGCGATGGCCGAACGCACAAAACGGGTCCGTGAAAAACGGAGAACGATCTTTTTTATCGGTGTTTCGAAGAGTTCCACGGAACAATGACAGCCCCTGTTTGCATTTGTATATCGAAGTCGCAACGTATACACTGGTGGCCGCAGGATCAAGGAAATAGTGAGTTGACGCGCACCGAATTAAAACAAATATGGGCACGCATCGACCGGGCCTACTGCATCTCTCTGGACGATCGGAAAGATCGGCAGGCCAGCGCGCAGGATCAGTTTGCCCGCGTGGGGCTGAACGGGCGGGTGGCGTTCTTCATCGCCCAACGTCACCCCAGCGACTGCGAGCAGGGAATTGTTGAATCCCATCAGACCTGCCTTAAAATGGGGCTGGAGGCGGGAGCCCGACATATTTTGGTGTTCGAGGATGACGTGATGTTTGGAAAAATTAACGCCCGGCGACTGGCGGAAAGCCTTGACTTTTTCATGAACGCGGACGACCGCCCGATTCTCTTTTTAGGCTGTCTGTCCAGCGGAAGCCGAACCACTGAAACGCCCGGCATTCGTGGAATCCAATACCGCTGCCTGACCCACGCTTACCTGGTCAAGCGTTCGATAGCCCGGCAAGTGGTGGACACCCCGTGGAAAGGCGTTCCGTTTGATGTCATGCTGAGGAACTGCGCCTCAAACCCGGTTGCCCTATACCCGTCCATCGCCTATCAAAGCAATTCAATGTCCGATAATTCTCGGCATCAAGCCCTCGATATTATCCGACGTCTCTTCGGTGGATTGCGTTTCATCCAGATCGTCAACGAACGCTACCACCGCTTTCGATATGCCGTCATTGCGGCCCACCTGCTGGTCATTGGCGCGGTGATCCTGTGGATACTGACCTGATGATGAAACACCCTTTTTTCGCAACCCGGTCCTTACCGAAAAGACGATCTCGATGCGACTGAAAGCATCCATCAACATTTTTGCACTGCTGGCGGTAGCGGTCATCGGTACGGCCCTGTTCCTGATCGCCTTCAAACGGATCGCCATCGATACGGACATTGTGCGGACCCTGCCCACTAACGATCCGGTCATTGCCGACGGCATTCACATCTTCGAAAAAAACCCCATCAAGGATCAGATCGCCATCGATATCGGTTCTGAGAGGGCGGATATGGCGCTGCTGGTCGCCGCCGCAGAGATGGTGGAAAACCGGCTGAGGCAAAGTGACCTGTTCGAACAGGTTGGAAACCAGCCCATGCAGCGGGGCCTGACTGATCTGGCGGACCAGGTAACCAAGCACCTGCCTGTTCTGTTCACCGCTGGGGAGTTGCAGCGACAGGTGATCCCGCTGTTGACAGACGAACAGATCCGGCAGGCCCTGATCCGGGCCCGGGATGACCTCTATCAGATGGACGGCATCGGGCAGGCATCGGCCATGGCTTCCGACCCGCTGGGGCTGCGCCACATCGTCCTGGCCCGGCTGGCAGCCCTGAACCCCGCTCCCGGGGCAACCATCCGCCGCGGCTATATTTTTTCTGCCGACCAGCAGCATTTGCTGATCCTGGCCACACCCGCCGGTTCCGGCACGGACACGGTCATGGCCCGATCCCTGACCCGCTTTTTTCATGATCTGGAAGAAGACCTGAGCCGAGATTACGGCAACGGACTGTCACTGACGACCACCGGTGCATTCAGGGCCGCCCTGGACAACGAGACCATTATCAAAAAAGACGTAAATCGGGCCATCCTCTGGGCCACGGTGGGTATCGGCATTCTCCTGCTGACTGCCTTTTCCCGCCCCCTTATTGGACTCATGGCCCTGCTGCCGGCGCTGACTGGAACGGTCACGGCCTTTTTCGTCTTCTCGCTGATCCATGACAGCATTTCGTTGACAGCGGCGGCAAAAACAGCGGACAGCATGCCTCCCGCGAGATCCGTGCCGTGGGGTTGCTGGCGGTGCTCACCTCCATTGGGGCCTTCGGCGTACTGGCCTTCAGCGGCTTCCCGGTCTTCGAACAATTGGGATGGTTCACGGCAATGGGTATCGGCTTCTCTTTTTTGTTTGTGCACACCGTGTTCCCCCGCATTCTGCCGACTTCACATCAAGTCGATACAGCGCCCCGACGGCGACTTCCTCGGGTCGTGGACCGCATGGCATCGGCCGGCATCCCGGGACTGGTGACGGCCCTTGTTTTGGCAGCAACGCTGGCTGTTTTTATCCGGCCCCATTTCAACACCGATCTCAAAGCCATGAACAGTGTCAGCCGGGAAACCCAAAAGGCAGATGAACTGATGTCAGCCGTGTGGGGGGACATCTTCTCCAGCGTCTACCTGATGACCGAAGCGGACGACCTGGCCTCACTCCAGGAAAAAAACGACCTCGTTCTGGCCCACCTGGATACCGAAACCCATGCCGGCCGCATCGAAAAGGCTGCTACGCCCTCGTTGTTCTTTCCCGGCAGAACCGAAAGTGCGATCAATTTCAAGGCATGGCGGCAATTCTGGACCAAAAAACGATTTCAACAGGTGTCCGAGTCCCTGGTGCAAGAAGGGATAGCCCTGGGATTTGCCCCTGGGGCATTTACCCCCTTTTTGCAGAAGCTGACCACGGCAATTCCTCTCCGAGCCGATATCCCGGAAAGTATCCATCCGCTGCTGGGTATTTCCTGGGATGAAAACGACGGCCGATGGCGACAGATGATCCGAATCACTCCCCGTGAACGGTTTGACAGCCGGCAATTTTACAACCGCCTGTCCACCCTATCAGCCGTGTTCGACCCGGCCCTGTTCTCTGACCGGATGGGACAATTGCTGTTCGGCACCTTTATGAAAATGTTGTTGATCATCGGGGTGAGCCTGATCCTTTTGCTGACGCTATTTTTTGCCGATAGGGGCCTGCTGGTCATCGCCCTGCTGCCCCTGGCATTCGCCTTTGTCTGCACCCTGGGCACCCTGGGACTCATGGGCCGGGCTCTGGATATCCCCGCTCTAATGCTGTCGGTGGTCATTTTAGGGATGGGCGTAGACTACACCCTGTTCATAGTCCGGGGCTACCAGCGATACCAGCGATTCGACCACCCCCATTTTTCCGTGGTTCGGACTGCGGTGTTCATGGCTGCCGCCTCTACCCTGGTGGGCTTTTCCGTACTGCTCACTGCAAACCACAATCTGCTGAAAAGTGCCGGAATGATATCCTTTTTCGGCATCGGCGAAACATGGAACCTTACCCGCGCATGTTTGCAAAATACAAGCTGCGCCTGGATCCACTGTTCGATGAGTTGGACAAACTGGTACCAAGAGACACCGCCATGGCCAACATCCTGGATGTGGGCTGCGGCTACGGGGTGCCCGCCTGTTGGTTGGTCGACCGCTATCCACACGTCACTATTTACGGTATCGAACCGGAAACGGAGCGGGTACGAGTGGCAACCCTGGCGTTGGCAGACCGGGGACGAATCTCCCAGGGCATGGCTCCCGACCTCCCGCCCACCGATGTGCTGGTCGATCTGACAGTCATGCTGGACATGAACCATTTCCTCAAGGATTGGGAATTGGAAAAAACCCTGGAGATCATCCACGACCGCCTGCTGCCTGGCGGTCGGCTGATCATGCGATCGGTAGTACCGCCGCCGGCCAGACCCCACTGGACCTGGCACGTGGAGCGCCTGAAGCACAAATTCAAGGGGCTGTCCACCTACTATCGAGATGAGGAAGTACTAACCGCCATGCTCGACAATTGCGGATTCGAGGTTCTCACCAGCCGAGCGTCCGGACACCGGGGAGATATGCACTGGCATGTGGCGAAACCAAGGTGAATAGCCTTTTAGACTGAAGGCTGAAGGTCTATAGTTTGTGGTTTGTGGTTGTGGGAAAGTGTTGATTAATCCGGATACCGTGGAAAGCGATACGGAAACGATTTAAGATAAGGCAGCGATGAAAATCTCACGAACACCGATCAATCCAAGCCTGGACCTTCGCCTGGCCACGATACCACTGACCCTGTTCCTCATGCTGTGTGCCATGGCGCCGTTTCTTCCCCGCGCCGGATTCTTCTTCCCTGTGATCAGCAGGGGCCGGACGAAAAAACAGTGGGTTGCCCTGACCTTTGACGACGGCCCGGATCCCGCCTCCACCCCGCTACTGCTGGATCTTCTGGCCAAATTCCGAATCCCGGCGACATTTTTCGTCACCGGGCAGCGAGTAACACGATACCCCGACCTGATCCAAGAGATCGTCAAACAGGGCCACGACGTGGGCAACCACTCCTTTCACCACAACCGTTACCGTATGTTCTGGCAGCCGGCAATCCTGGCCCAGGAAATTTCTGACACTCAGCAGGTCTTATCCAAGTTAGGTATCACCCCTCTCGCCTTCCGGCCGCCGGTGGGCATCACAACGCCGGCCATGGGAAAGGTTCTGGCGCGTCAGGGGCTGTACGCGGTAAACTTTAGCTGCCGGGCATTCGACCGGGGAAACCGGCAAATCGAGTTCATTTCAAAAACTATCCTGCGGCGAATCCGACCGGACGACATCGTACTGCTGCACGATTCCAATGCCGGCGATCAGGACCGGATGAGGCGCTGGATCGTTGAGGTGGAAAAAATCCTGAAAGGAATTTCGCAGCAGGGTTTGAGAGCTGCGCCCCTGTCAGAGCTGACCGGTCGGCCGGTCATGCTTGCAAATAGAGACGCAAACAAAAAGCAGGAGATTTGAACATGAAGTCACCGAATTTTGAGGACGTACTCGAGGCCCACCAGCGAATAACCCGCCACCTGCAGCCGACTCCGCTATTCAGCTATCCTGCGCTAAACCGTCTGATCGGCACGCAGGTTTTCATCAAGCACGAGAATTACCAGCCCGTTGGCGCGTTCAAGGTGCGAGGCGGTATTAACCTGGTGTCACAACTGACGCCGAAAGAAAGAAGCCGCGGTCTGATCGCGGCTTCTACGGGCAATCATGGGCAGTCAGTCGCCTATGCCGGTCAATTGTTCGGCGTGAAAGTTCAAATCGTGGTGCCCGAGGGAGCAAACCCGGGTAAAGTAGAGGCCATACGCGGCATGGGAGCAGAAGTAATCTCGCACGGAGCGAAGTTCGACGACGCCGTGAAGCACTGCGAAGCCCTCGCCCATAAGCACGGCTACCGGTATGTGCATTCTGGCGACGAACCGCTCCTGATAGCCGGAGTAGCCACGCATACATTGGAGACGCTGCTTGCACAGCCCAAGATCGAGGTCGTGATCGTACCATTGGGACTGGGAAGTGGCGCCGCTGGCACATGCATTGCCGCCCATGGGATCAACCCAGCGATCCGGGTAATCGCAGTGCAAGCGAAAGCGTCTCCGGCCGGCTATGAATCGTGGAAAAACCGCAAGTTGGTGACAGCGCCAAATCGCACCTTTGCGGAGGGTGTGGCAACCGGATCCGCAGCGGCTTTACCGCAGGCGATTCTGTGGGAACACCTGCATGATTTCGTGCTGGTCCAGGACGATGAAATCCGTCGGGCGATGGCCTGGATGATCCAACGGGCTCACACCTTAGCGGAAGGGGCCGGGGCGGCGCCATTAGCCGCAGCATACCATCTGCGAGAGGAACTGCGAGGAAAGCGAGTCGCACTGATCTGCTCTGGCGGGAATACGTCCCTGGAACACCTTCGGGAGGCGATAGTCAGCGAACCATATTAATCCGGTGAATATTCGTTTTATTCCGTACGGTTACGCCAGCAGGTGGGGTCAGATGCCAGGTAGTCTCCGGTCAGTTGAAAGGCAGCACCCCGGCATCCATAGCAGTCGTGGGCCTGGTCACAGGTCCTGCAGGGTCCCTTGATGGTATGGCGGTGGTTTTTCAAGTCCTTGAGCACACGGCTGTTTTCAATGATCGCTTTCAACGGCTGCTCCCTCACGTTGCCCAGGGGCAGAGTCACCCCAACGCAGGGCATCACGTCACCCTTGGAAGTCACCAGACAGGAAAACTGGTGGCGCAGGCATCGGTTTCCCACCAGCGGCGGCTGGATGTCCCAGGTCCGACCATAGCGTTCATGATCGATATGGGCCAGATTCTCGAACAGGCGGTGCAAGACCTGGCTGTCCACATTGAGCCAGGGGTTCTTCCGGGCGTTTTCCTGGGGCGTGATAATCTCGAAATAGGGGGCAATGCCCTGGTCCCGGAGCCAACACCACAACCTGGGCAGCTCCGCCAGGTTCTGGCGGCAG
This sequence comes from Desulfosarcina sp., assembly GCA_014237405.1. Lineage (GTDB taxonomy): Bacteria > Desulfobacterota > Desulfobacteria > Desulfobacterales > Desulfosarcinaceae > Desulfosarcina. Next base: position 8,588 of record JABZFO010000108.1, read on the forward strand.
ATGATGGTGCTGACGGCAAGAAAAGCATCCGATGACGGGTAACCTGCCTGCTTTAACTTTGCCAGCGCGTTTCCGATGATCTTGCTTGCTCCCGGCTTTCCCGACAGCCGGTCCTGCAGATCGGCATCGAAAGTATTCATTTTCATGACCACCCGCACCCGACGGACGAAAAGCCATCGGGCGAAATCGGCAGTGATACCGCTGCCGTTGGTGAACATTTCCACACCCATTCCCTGCGCCAAAATAAAGTCGATCATCTCCCGAATGTGAGGATAGATACTCGGTTCACCGCCTAGGATAATGATTCGCCGGGCACCCAGGGCCTTAGCCTGCACCAGCACATCCATAATTTCATCGGGGGACAGCTCTCCGTTTAAGTATCCCTCATCGGGAACGTAGCAGTAAGGGCATCGAAAATTGCAGCGAAGACTGAATTCGATCTCCATGGTCAGCAAACGATTTTCCGCAGCCACACGGGTGATGGTTTCCCGATCGAACTCAAAATCACATAAACGACTGGCGAAGCTTTCCATGAAACGATCCTTGAATTTTGAATAAGGTATTCTGCCTAGTTTATAAACTGGCGGAGCGAAGCGAGTTCAACGTTCGATGTTGGACGTTCAAAAAATGCTTTATGCTGCCGCTATTGAGTATATTTATTCTCGCCGGAACGGTAAAACCTTTCAGGGTCGCTCGGGCATAGCCCGAGGTTTAATTAAATGCAATTATCTGGAGGTGTCAAGGGAAGAACGATTGGAACACCTTGACCCCAACCGTTCCCTGTACTAATTGTGTAGGGCTTTCAGAGTAAACATCCGGTGGTCCAAACTGCCGGCGAAGACAACAGGATGGGCACAAAAAATGGCAGCATCAAGTGAGTTAAAAGACGCGGTATCCCAGTTGGTGGTTCGACTCCTGTCGGGTCCGGTCCGCCCTGGGCAGGCATTCACCATGCCCGGTTGCAACTACGACGGACTTTATCTGATGGCCCGGCGGTTCAAGGCATTTTTCGACGGTAATAACGATGACGCCGCACCCGTCTGCCTCTGTTCCGACGATCGGGCGGTGATGGCCGCCGCATTGCTCGCCTCCTTGGCCGGAGGACCGGAATTGCTGATGCCCCACGCCCTTTCCGGTGCCTCTCTTTCCGAACTACACCAAGTGATCGGCTATACCAAGGCCATTGGGGAACCCACTGATCTATTGCCACCGGGGGTAACCGTCATCGAACCGCAAGCATTGACGGATGAAGTGGAGACCCTGACGTCCGATGAAGCGCTGGATCCCGACCGGCCCTGGGTTCACCTGTTCACCGGCGGGTCCACCGGTGCTCCGCGCCTCTGGTCCAAAACGCCCCGCAACCTGCTGGGTGAAGTGGACTATCTGGTAAAGCGTTTTGAGATCGGCAGCAACGACCGCATTTTGGCCACCGTCCCGGCTCTGCACATTTACGGGCTGCTCTATTCGCTGCTGGTTCCCCTGGCGGTATCGGCCCGGGTGGTGGCGGACACACCCTCTTTTCCCGAAGAGATCAAACAGCAGATGGATGACACGTCGCCCACCATTTTCGTGAGCGTGCCGATCCACTACCGAACGCTCAAGGACAACCCGCCGGATAAAGGCGCCTTGCGACTGGCCTTTTCCTCGGCCGGTCCCCTGGCCGAAGCGGACGGTATGGCATTTTTCAACGCAACGGGCGTGGATCTGGTGGAGGTTTACGGCTCCACGGAAACCGGGGGCATCGCCACCCGCTGCCGGGCAAAAGGAGAAGAAGACCTCACGCCATTCAGCTGCATCCAGTGGCGGGTGGCCGGCGCCGACCTGGATATCCGCTCTCCCTTTCTTTCCGGAGAACTATCAGTGCGAGAAAGCGGCTGGTTCACCGCATCGGATCGGGTGAAAGCCCATGGCAACGGCGGGTTCGTGGTTACAGGACGCTCGGACAATATCGTCAAAGTGGGCGGCAACCGGGTGGACCTGGAAAAGATTCGCCAGCTGATTTTGGAAGTGGAGGGGATCGAAGAAGCCCTGGTCGTGGCCAATCCAACTGACACCGGCCGGGACCGGGAGGTCGTTGCCCTGATCGATCATATCCCCATGGCGGCCACAGGAAAAATCGATCGCCTTGCCATCGAGAGAATCACCGCCACCCAACAGATCAAGTTCGAACCGGCCGGGCTGAAAGTACCCTTGGATGAAGGAAAAACCCTGCAGGAGGTGGCCACCAACCACAGCATCGACATCCGGGCCGACTGCGGCGGCATGGGCATCTGTGGCAAGTGCCGGGTCATCGTTCAACCCAAAGAGAACTTCTGTCCACCCACCGATTCGGAACTGGATGTACTCACGCCGGACCAGATAGCCGATGGATTCCGCCTGGCCTGCCAGGCCCATGCCACAGGCAAGGGAACGGTCACCATCCCCGACACCTTGGCTGAAAGTGCCGAAACCCGGGGAAAGACCGGCATCGCCGGCACCTATCCGGTGGATCCCATGATCCGGCGGTTAACGATGGACGGCCGCTCGCCGGACCTGAAAAAAGATAACACTCCGGAAAGCCTGACGGACTGGCTTGCTTCACAGGCCAACGATCCTGCTGCCACCACTGCCGATATCGCATCGTTGCGCCGACTGGGAAGATATCATGACAGCCTGAAAGCGTTCACCCTGGTGGTGCACGAAGAGACCGGTATCCGCCGCATCATGGAAGGGAAGAAAACAGCCAGCCTCGGGTTTGCCGTGGACCTGGGCACCACTTCGGTGGCCGGCTACCTGTGCGACTTGAAGACAGGAACGCTGCTGGTTGCCGACGCCTGCGTCAATCCCCAGCGGCGGTTCGGGGAGGACGTGATCAGCCGGATCAGCCGGATCAACGAAAAAGATGAGCATCTGGATCAATTCCAACGCCTGGCCGCCGAGGGAATCAATTTTCTCATGACCCGCTGCCTGGAGCAGGTCGACGCCACATCCGAAGACATTGATGAGGTGACTGTCTGCGGCAACACCACCATGGAGCAGGTTTTTGCCGGACTTCACCCTCACGGGTTAGGGGTTTTCCCCTATTTTCCCCTGACGTTGACACCGCCGGTCTTCAACGCCGGGGATCTGGGGCTGGCCATCGACCCGGCCGTGCCCGTATTTCTCATGCCGGTGATATCGGGTTTTGTTGGTGGAGACACCATGGCCGCCATTCTGGCGGACCGGCCCCACGAGCGGGACGAAATCACCCTCATTGTGGATATCGGCACCAACGGCGAGGTGGTGCTGGGCAACCGCGACGGGCTGTGGGTGACCAGTTGCGCCACCGGCCCGGCCCTGGAGGGCGCGCAGATCTCCTGCGGCATGCGGGCGGTATCCGGCGCCATCCATCGCGTGTGGCCGGATGAAAGCAACAGCCACGTCGCCTATGACGTGCTGGGAACGAAAGGGAAAAATCGGCCCATGGGCATCTGCGGTTCGGGAGTCATTGACGCCATCGCCGCACTACGGCACATCGGTGCAATCCTGCCCAGCGGGCGACTGGATGAAAAGATCGACGGTGTGGTCTCTGATAAAGAGGGTGTTGGACGACATTACACTATCGCAGACAATGATCAAACCGCCACCGGCAGCGATATTTCCGTCACCCTGAAAGACGTTCGCCAGATTCAGTTGGCCAAGGCGGCCCTTTTCGTGGGCATCGAATTTCTCATGCGCAAGGCCGGGATCAAAAAGATAGACCGGACCATCCTCACCGGCGCCTTCGGTGCCCGCTTCAACTGGAAGAACGCCCTGGCCATCGGCATGCTGCCGCCGGCCGTTGCCGAAGGGGAGGTCATCCCCAAAGATAACCTCGCCGGCGTGGGTGTGGTGATGGCCCTGCTGGATAAAAAATTAAGGGCCGAAGCACGGTCCCTGTGCCGAGACATCCGCTACCTGGAGCTGGCCTCCGAGCCCGACTTTGCCATGGCCTTTGCCAAGGCCACGGCGTTTCCGAAAATCGAGACATAGCGCCCATCCAGAAACGGCATTTTTTGGCCCAGGCCAGCGTTCTCGCTCTGTCGAAATCCTCGACGTAGCGCTGCTACGCCTGCGGTTTCAACATCGTTGCGGCCTTGGCCTGAACCAAAATCTACATTTCTGGATGGGCACTAATTACCAGAATGATCAAGAAGTCAAATGGTACACCAAACGCCATCGGACCGGAATCACACGTAATAATTCTCACCCAACTAAAGCTGTACACTTGATCTCCACGCACCCACCCTTGGGCAAAGCGCTTACCTCAATGGCGGCACGGGCCGGCCTGTGGTCGGAGAAGTACTCGGCATAAATGGCGTTGAAGTCCAAAAACTTGCCCATGTCCGTGAGAAACACCTCCACGGCGGTTACCTGTTCCAGGCTGCTGCCGGCGGCGATAAGGATCTGCTTGACGTTCTCCAGGGCCTGTCGGGCCTGGCTCTCCAGGTCCTCTCCCACCAGGTCGCCGGTAGCCGGATCCATTCCCAGCTGTCCGCTGACAAAAACGAAGGGCGGGGCAACTATTGCCTGGGAATAGGGACCGATGGCCGCCGGGGCTTTGTCGGTTTGAACCGTTTTTAAAGTCATCATGACGCTCCTTTCATCATCAACACTGAGAACTTACACCCTGCGCGGCGGGCTGATGAACGCTTCGCCGTCCAGCACTACGGTGCCCTCCTGGTTGGTGCAGATGGTTTTCAAGCGCACACGCTTTTTCTCGGCCAGGATTTCGATCACTTCCACCGTGGCCGTTACGGTATCGCCGATGGCCACTGGGGCCTTGAAATTTAAAGTCTGCTGAAGGTAGATGGTGCCCGGTCCGGGAAGCTGGGTGCCCAGCAGGTTGGAGATAAAACCAGCCGTCAGCATGCCGTGAGCGATGCGGGTTTTAAACGCAGTCTTTTCGGCATAGGCCTCATTAACGTGAGCCGGATTGAAATCCCCTGTAATCCCGGCATAAAGATAGTTTCTTTTTATTTTGTTTTTTCAATCATACAAACCGTAGCAAACGCCGAGAAAAAGGGTTTGCCGCAAAGATACTAAGAACGGGAAGAAAAAAGATGAAGTGAGCCTCTAAAACCAGGACCGATGACTCCAGATGTCTTCTTCCAGGCTTTTCTTGTCCTCCTGGAGCTCCAGATACATGGAGGCATTCTGGATGGCCAGGCCACCTTGGTGGGCCAGGGCCTCGACCATCGCCATGAGATCCGACGGGAATTTACGCTGCACAGCGCTGTAAAGCCGCATGACCCCAATCACCTTTTCCCGTGCCAGGATGGGGGTGACGATCATGGAAACAATGCCTTCCTTTTTCATGGTTTCTTTGAAGGTTATGCGGTTGTCGGTGGTGGCGTCGCTGATGACGATGGTCTCTCCTTTCAGGGCGCGTGCCGCGGTCTTCGTGGTGGTGATGGCGCCTTTTTCGAGGAATTCATCGCTGAGCCCGTGGCTGGCCACCAGCTTCAGCGAATCGGTGTCTTCGTCCATCAGGCGGATGAGTGCTCCCTTCATTTCCAGGGTGTCGCAGATGTTCTCCGTCAGGTTGCTGAGCACCTGCTGAATGTCAAGAGAGGAGTTGATGTTGGAGGCCAATTCCAGAAACAGCATGGCGTTCTTCTGGAGCTGGTTGAGCAGACGGGTCTTTTCAATGGCAATGCCGCCCTGCTCGGCCAGCGCCCGCAAAAATTCAATCTCATCGGGTTTAAACTCGTGCCGGGTACCTGTGTACAGAGACAGGACTCCGATGGTGCGGGCTTTCATCGTCACGGGTACGGTGAGCAGGGAGGCAATGCCCTCGGCCTTCTTGGCATCGTGGTTTTCCAAACGCGGGTCGGATGTGGCGTCCAGGCAAGCCAGATAGCCATCTTTTTCCAGGACGCTGACCACCCGTTTGGCCTTGATGGGGTTGGCATGCAGGTATTTTTTGGATAGGCCCCGTTGGGCCACGGGCACGAAGACATCCTGCTCCTCATCCCGCAGAAACAGGCAGGCAGCCTTGCCCTCCATGGTGTCGATGGCGCTGTTTACAATCAGGTCCAGCAGCTCCTGCTTGGTTGCGGCCGTACCAAAGGCCTTGCTGATTTTGCAAAAGGTTATCTGCTCGGGAGTTTTTTGACACGGCTCCCTTCAGGGCCCTTTTGGCGGGCGTCTTTTTCCCCTGCAACGCTTTCCTCGACGCACCGGCCGATTTGGTCACAGGGGCTTTTTTACGCGGCGCTCTTTTTTCTGGAAGCGCATCTCGCTCTTTGAGCCAGCTGGCGATCTTGGGAGCAAAGGCTTCCTGGCATTTTGAACTGACATAGATGCCGATGTGTCCGGTATTCAGGCAGATGTCTTCGGTATCTTTGCTGCCCACGTGTTTGACGAGCTGGTCGCAGGCTTCGGGTGGTACCAGGTGGTCGTATTTACCATAGAAGTTGAGCAGCGGCATGGTCACTTTTTTCAGATCAACCCGTTTTCCGCCGACCTTGAGCTTGCTCTGTATAAGCTTGTTGCCCTGGTAGCAGTCCTTGATGAATTGACGAAAAACTTCGCCCGGCAGGTCGGGGCTGTCAAAAATCCATTTATCCATGCGAACGAAATTCTCAACGAACTGCTTGTCGTCCATGTGCTCCATGAAACCGACGTATTTGTCGATCATCAAGCGGGCGGGGTTGAGCAGCAGAAAACCAAAATTCATCATATCAGCCGATAGATTGCCGAAGGTGTCCACCACGCGGTCCACATCGAACTTTTTCATCCACACATGCAGCAGTCCCTTCTTGGTGTCAAAATTGGTGGGCGTGACCGTGGTGACCAGATTTTTTATTTTTTTCGGGTACAGGGCGGAGTAGATGACGCTGAAAGTCCCCCCCATGCAGATGCCCATGAGGTTGATTTTTTCGATCTGATGCTGTTCGCGGATGAAATCGACGATATTATCCATGTAACCGTTGATGTGATCATCAAAGCCAAGGAAACGGTCTTTGCGCGTGGGATAGCCCCAGTCGACCATGTACAGATCGATGCCGGCTTCCAAAAAACGCTCGACCACGCTGCGCCCGGGCTGCAGGTCCAGCATGGTCTCGCGGTTGATCAAGGCATATACCACCAGCAGGGGTGTTTTGTAGCGGGCCTCGGTCCGGGGCAGGTAATGCTTCAGTTTGACGCGGTCTTCCTGGTAAACCACCTCATAGGCGGTTTTGGCCAGGTCGGTATCCAGATCGCCCAACATCACTTCCGATGCTTTGCGGGCGATGGATTGTGCCCTTTCTGTATCTTCCGCCAATTTTGACAGAATCAGATCCACAGGAATTTTGGTTTGCGACATGCACTACCCCCTTGGGAGCCGGGTTGTTGGGTTGGGGCACTTTACAAATCGATATTCAGCGGCGTCAGGTGCGGGTACATTCAACAGCGGCATCGGTTTCACGGCGACTGTGCCAACATAGATAGTGTCCATCCAGAAACGGTCTTTTCGCCCAATCTCTGCGTTATGCTCAAAATTTTATCCTCGGAATATCAACTATATGCCTGTGGTAAAATTTTTCGCAGGCCTTGATCTTGTACGAAAATCCTCGTTTCTGGACGGGCACTAGATAGCAACTGCCAACGGACCGGCAGAATGTTAGTAAACCGTTTATTTTTGAGCTTTTTCAAGCTTTCGAAGGCGCTTTTTCAATTCATAGAGTTCTCGGGCCATGTCGTCCATGTCGGTTTTTTTAGCCACGGGCAACAGACTTAATATATCTTCGAAGGCCGCATCCCGGGCGGCCGAAAAATCAGCCAAGGCATTGACGGTGCGGGCCAGCGTTCCAACATATTCCGGTGTTTGAAAAAGGGTCATAAAATGCCCCTCCAGCACTTTGACCCACATGTTGTAATAGACCTTGGTGTCATCGGAAAGTTCACCGCTTTCGGCCATCTCCCCCAGTTTTTCCTGCATGACCTGCATGGCGCGAGTGAAGGGCAGGCCCAGCAAACTTAAAAATTCCGACAGCGTGGACTGAAACAGATTATATTTATCGGCCACCTGGTGGGCCTTTTCCTGATAAGTGCGCATCAGGCCAAGTTGCGGGATATGGAAGAATTGGCGGAACTCTTTTTCGTAGATATCGGTCCAAAGACGACATATGTTCTCGTCGATGTCCTGGAATCGGTAGGCCTCCACCGATTCACCCATCCGACCAAGGCGCTGGAGCATGTTCTGTTGCAATTCGATCAAACTGCCCATGGAGGTCTGAGCCAGCTTGAGCAACACCTCCGGCATGACGCCGCCACCTTTGAAAAGCGCGGTCATGGATTCCGGCGTCGCCATGGCGCCGGCCATGGATTGCCAATTCTTCAAGGCCGCGGCCATGGCCGCCTGGGCTTTGGGATTGGCGCCATTGCCCGCCTTTGTCCATGCCTGCTGCCGCCCTTGGGTGGCACCCCATTGACCGGCCATGGCCCCCCAAAAGTCGCCCATGGATTCCATCCAGGTGTTGACCATCGACATCATTCCCAAAGGGTCTTCGTTCTTCTCATTCATGGAAGGCCTTTTTTCTTTTTTTGGTGAAGGCACTCTCTTGGCACTATCCTTTGGAACTCAAACGCAATCCGCCATGGATAAAAAACACGTCGCCGTTTAAAGCTTAAGACTTGTCTTTAGCAGCGCTATGGATACTCTCCATTAGCGCTTGAAACTGGTTGCTTTGCTCTTTAAGCGAATCTTCAAGATGTCGAAACAGCTCGGTATGGCCGAGTCCCTCTTGGGCCATCAGGTCACGCAGCTGCGTGATGGTAGCTTGCTGCTGTTGAACCTTTTTTTCAAGCGCCGCACATTTTTCAAGCGCTTGCTGGTGCTCGGTTTGGGTGACCCAGCCCCATTGCACGGCAAATTTGGCGAAGGCGTTCTGAAATTCGGCAATGGCTTTCTGCCAGGCTTGCGGGTCCTGAGCGCTGTCCGGCGCGTTAAGGCCGTAACAACGCCGGAACAGGGCAGCCAGGTCATCTGCGCCGGCATATCCCTGTTTCATCCAGGCCGACATCTCTTCCAGCTGTTTTTGCCCCTGGGCGACATTTATTAGGAACTTGCCCCAGAATTCATAAAATTGCCTGTTCATTGATTCACATCACCTTCATGGGCATCGTCCCGCCCAAAGCGTATTGGCTCAAGCACGCCCTTACATGCTAGAGGCTTTATCCCCCCCCGCTGGGACTGTCCGGCTTCGCCGTCTTGGCACGGGATGTTTTGGGTTTGTTTCTCTTTGCCTGCGTAGTCTTGGCCGTTTGTTTGGGTTTCTTTTTAGCCGCCGATGCATGTTTGGGCGGCTTTTCATCAGCGCCCGGGTCTGTTTTCGGGGTTGTTTTGCGGGCTGTTGGACTCTTTTTAGCCGGTTCTGTCGCGGCTCTCTTGGCGTTTGGCCGGGCGGGTGTTGCCGGCACCGGCGAGGACGATTTGGACGCTTCACTTTTGGTTTCATCTATAGCCGCATCCAAGTCCATGTGAAAACGCACCGGGCCGCGATAATCGCCATCACCAAAGCGCGTGTGCAGGGCGCAGGCGGACTGCGGAGACGACCAGGAGGTGGCGATTGCCACATGCCCTTTGGGGAAAGGGGTCAACTCGGCATCAATATGATCAAGGGGCGCCAACGCAGTTTCCTTTTCCACCAGGTCGTCATGAATGCCATAGCAGATCAGCCAGGGAATCTTCTTCTCTTGAATGCGTTTTAAATTCAGCTTGCCGCCGAACAGGCGCACCGGCAAGGTGCCATCTTCGGTGATGGGGGTATTGTAGGACGCAAAGCTGATGCGCGAGATCTCCAGGGGCAGATCGCTGCGTTCGTTCTGGAGCCAATAGTTCAACGCCGCGGCGGTTTTGCTGATCTGTTGGTTCCCGTTTTTCTGGCGGGCAAACATCATCAAATCACGGTAAAAGGCCGCCGCGGGGATCTCCTGCTCGATGCTTTTGAGTTTATAGACCCATCCCATGAGATTGCCGTCGGCCACCTGATTGCCGTTGGGCAGTGTTTTGGTGCCATAGGCCAAGTCATTGAACGGCTGGGGCAGGCGTTTTAGAAAGTGGGCCAACCCCTTGCTGCGGGTGCCGTCCATGGGGGACACACAGGTGATGAAAGCGTCCACCAGATCGTCCAATTTTCCGCTAAGCAGATTGCACAGGGCATTGAAGCCGCCCTGGCAGTAGCCGTTCAGGGTCACCCGTTTGCCATGGGCTTTGAGAATGGTTTCACTAAAGCGCCGTGTGTCCAAGGCATCGTCCTCCCCGCTCATGGTCTGCAGGGCCGGTGTGGTGTCTATCTCTTTGAGAATGCGAATGTACGTGGGGAACCCCTGATTTGCAAAACAGTGGGCGTAACTGCGCTGTTCGCCAGGCAAAAAGCTCAAAATATTGGCGCCCAGCACATAGGGCGGTAAGATCAATAACGGTTTAGCGTCACTGCGCGTTTTGACTTTTGGGAGCGACGGGGCCACCCGGTAGAGGAAAAAGCGATCGGTTTCATCCGCCAGCACATGCTCGCCGCGCTCGAAATGAAAGCCATACTCGGGTTCGATGGCATCGATGGCTCTGGGGTAGATATTGACCACCAGATCCAGCAATTCTGCCTGCCGTGCGGTGAATTGCGCCAGCTTGGTGGGGTTGAGTTCAAAGAGACTCTGCTGCAGGGCCTCGGCGAGCCCGTCGGCCTCGTTTTGGGCATAGCCCTCCATCATCCGGGCGCTGCCTCCTAAGCTGCGCGCCATCAATTCAATATTGTTCTCCAGCAGACCGAGGTAGGCATCCAAACTATCCGCTGGTGGTTTTCCCAGCAAACGCAGTGCTTCGACCTGCTGAAAATACTGGACCGCAAGCAGATAGGGAATAAAAAAATCGGTGGTATATCGTGATATACCGGCCAGATAGGTCTGGGTCGCAGAAAATAGGTTTCCTAACACTGAAAGCCCGTCGCTGAAAGCGTCAGCTGTCGCGGTGGTTTCATTACGAGTTCGCTTTACGCCCGGCATACTGTTCTCCCCTTGTGCGCGCCCTTGATGGCGGCCGTTTCGGCGGCCATCAAGGATCTTCTAACATTGCACAGTCGATTTATTCTTTGTCAAAATAGGCTTCAACTTTGGCATAGTTGTCATCGACCAACTTTTTAAGGTCGCTGCAGCCGGTACGATAGGCCGACATCCAATCTTTAATGGCCTTCCTACCCTCTTCCGGCAGCCAGGTGGCCTGGGTGAGAAAGGTTTCGGCCATCTTTTCATTCTGCTCGTAAACCATGGTCATGGCGCTGAAGCTGTTGTCGAACGCGGTCTTGTTGAAGTTAATCATCTGTTTGGCGATCAGTTTGTTGTCCATTTGCAATCCTCCATCTTTTATGTTGGGGTTATTTATCCGGTATGAAGCTATCGGTCAGATGACCATCCGGGCCTTAATATCAATCGCAAAGTGGACTTGTCAACTAAATATATTGCATTGCACAAAATATTATTGATGTATTTACACGTTGAATAAAATAGTATATATTGAACAATTATTAAATATTAGCGAACAAGAGGTGAATGTGAAAAAAGCACTATGTGGTAATTTTTTTGCATTACAAAATCCCCTTGGACGCCTATCAAGGGAGTATGCAGACATTGACAGACCCCGTGTTTTTTAAAAAATATGCCAACAGGCGCCTCTACAACATGTCGGACAGCAAATATGTAACTCTTGGCGAGATGTCGGAACTCATCCGCAATGGCCACGAGGTAAAGGTCATCGATGCCAAGACCAATGCGGACGTCACCGCCTTTATCCTCACCCAGATTATCCTGGAACAGGCAAAACACAAGAACACCTTACTGCCAGTGCCGCTTCTGCACTTGATCATCCAGTATGGGGATAACGTATTGATCGACCAACCTCACAGAGACAGCCCAGCAGAGCATGAAATCCATTAACCCCTTTCAAACCTATTTGGGTGGACTTGGGGAAGACAGCGAACGCGAAGATGAAAAAAAGCCCTGACGCAAAACCCAAGAGATGCCCTCAATGGAAGGTATCGAAGCGAATCAGCAGGTGAGGTGGAAGCACGCACCAACCTTTAGACCTTCCAGCACCTTGCCATTATAGATTTTCACGGCCCGGGGATTGGGTTCGGCAATAAACTCGATTCCTCTTTCCCTGAGAAATGGCAACAGGTCCGCTTCCGGCCGCATGCGCCCGCTGGTGCCCGTGCCGGCCACGATCAGTTCCGGCGCGGTGTCCACGAGCGCAAGGATATCGTCCACGCACAGCACGTGGCCGCGCTGTCGCCACCACCCGTCTTTGACGATTCGATCCGCAAAGATGATCAGGTCCGATGTATAGGTCCGGCCGTCGATGGTCATGACGCCGAAGGCGGTGGACTCGATCATGGTTTCTCCGTGTAAAACATGCTAATAATCAGCGAAACGGTCGACAGACCATCCGTTATTATGACTGGTTAGGGTCGCGGTAAAAAATAAATCCACAAAGATTGCGCTTAGATTTTGGTTCGCCTTCAAGGCGCGCCAAAGGGAGCATATTGTCTATATGTGACTTTTGGCGTAACGCTGAAGGCGGACCAAAAGACAAGCAAGACTGTGGATCTATTTATTTCCGAGGCCCTTACCACGCTAAAAGCAGAAATTGCATCTCCATTGTGGCAAAGTTAAGAACAAATAGCAATTTTCATCCTGCCCAATCTTATAAGGAGTCGCCATGGCCATTGAAAAACATCGTATCGACACCCGGCTGATCCATGCCGGAGAACCCGAAAAACGCATCTGTGGGGCCGTGAGCCTGCCGGTGTTCCAGTCGTCCACCTTCGAATACGCCGGCCAGTCCAGCTATGACGAACTGAAGTACATCCGAATGAACAATACACCCAACCACAAGGTGCTTCACCGAAAACTGGCGGCCCTCGAGAACGCCGACGCCGCACTGGTGACGGCCAGCGGCATGGCAGCCATCTCCACGACCCTGCTGGCCCTCTTCTCCCCTGGCGACCACATCCTGGTGCAGAATTGCCTTTACGGCGGCACCCAGGATTTCATCACCTCGGATTTCACACCGCTGGGGTTTCAGTTCGATTTCATCGACGCGGATGATCCCGCATCCTGGACGTCCAAGCTCAAGCCCAACACCCGGGGCCTGTATGCAGAAACCATTACCAACCCGCTGCTCCAGGTGGGCGACCTGAAAGCCTTGGCCGGCTTTGCCAAGGCCAACAGTCTGATCTCCATGATCGACAACACCTTTGCCACCCCGGTCAACTTCCGGCCGGCCGAATGGGGATACGACATCTGTCTGCACAGCTGCACCAAGTACCTCAACGGCCATTCGGACATCGTGGCTGGGGCGGTCATCGGCAAGGGCGAACTGCTGAAAAAGATCTCCCACAAGCTAATTCACCTGGGCGGAAGCCTGGATCCCCATGCCTGTTTCCTCCTCCACCGGGGAATGAAAACACTGGCCCTTCGCGTTCGTCACCAGAACCGCAGCGCCCTGGCCATTGCCAAATACCTCGCCGGCCATCCAGCCATTGATCGGGTGAACTATCCCGGCCTGCCCGCGCATCCCGGCCACGAACGGGCAAAAGGAATGCTGGAGGGCTTCGGCGGCATGGTGAGTTTCGAGCTGAAAGGGGGCGTCGAGGCCGCAGAGCGATTTATGGAACGGGTGACAGTTCCCATCGTGGCTCCCAGCCTGGGGGGTGTGGAAACCCTGGTCACCCGGCCGGCCACCACCTCCCACGCCGGCATGAGCGTCGAGGAGCGCCAGGCGGCTGGTATTACCGATTCCCTGATCCGCCTTTCCGTGGGCATCGAAGACACGCAGGATCTAATCAACGATTTTGACAACGCCTTGAGAGGATGATCCAATGGCTTCATCGGAAAAGCAGTCGATTGTTATCAGCGGCAGCGGCCTGTGGACCCCCGAACACGTCATCACCAACGACGAACTTGTTGCCTCCTACAACGAATGGGCCAACCGGTATAATGACCGACACACCGCCGACATCGCGGCGAGCAAACTGGAGGCCAAACCGCAGGGCTCGGTGAAATTCATCGAAAAGGCCTCCGGCATCAAACAGCGCTATGCGTATATCAAGGATGGGATCCTGGATGTCGACCGCATGCGCCCCGCCATACCGGAGCGGCCGGATGATGCCCTTTCCGACCAGGCTGAGATAGCGATTCACGCTGCCCGGCAAGCCATGGAGAACGCCGGCAAAACAGCAGCCGACATCGATGCGGTCATCGTTTCCTGTGCCTACACCCAGCGGGCCTACCCCGCCATCGCCATCGAGGTGCAGCATGCCTTGGGTATCGATGGCTTCGGGTTCGACATGCTGGTGGCCTGCTCAGCCGCTACCTTTGCCCTGCACCGCGGGTATGAGATGGCGGCAGCCGGCACAGCCCGCTGCGTATTGACCATCAACCCGGAGCTGACCTCGCCTCAGGTAAACTATTGTGACCGGGACAGCCATTTCATCTTCGGCGATGTGGCCACGGCAGCGATCGTGGAGCGTACCGACACCTGCACGGCGCCGCACAGCTACGAAATCCTCGGCACCCGGGCCATGACCCGGTTCTCCAGCCATGTGCGCTCCAACTTCGGCTATGTGAGTCGCGCCAACGATGTGGACCCGTTCGGCACCGATAAGCTGTTTCACCAGAACGGCCGCCGAGTATTCAAAGAAGTCTGCCCCATAGCCATCCAGCACATGAAGGACCATGTCCGCCATCACGGTTTTGAAGTACCCGATATCAAGCGCTGGTGGCTTCATCAGGCCAATATCAACATGAACCTGTTTATCTCCGGCAAACTGTTGGGGCGGGAGGCCACCTTCGATGAAGCGCCCATCGTGCTGGACCGCTACGCCAACACCGCGTCGGCCGGTTCGCTGATCGCCTTTCACCTCTACCACCAGGACCTGGAATCCGGCGATGTCGGCGTGATCTGCTCCTTCGGCGCGGGCTATTCCATCGGCAGCCTGGTAGTTAGAAAGCAGTGATCGTCACCATCGGATGGCAGTCGACTGTTCCATGATATCTCTGTCTTGAAATATGCGTGAGAAGAGAAGAAAAAGAGAGCCTTTATTCCTTTTCATGACGCTATTGGCCACGTCGTGCGTGCTCCTGTTGGCCTGCGGCGTCGTGAGGACCACCTACCGGCTCACCAAGGGAACGGTGGTCGTGGCCTACAAAGTGACCAAATTCGCCGGCAGCACCGTCTACACGGTCGGTGGATTCACCTTCGACGTGATCACTGCCCCGCTCTCCTGGCCGCTGACAAACGATGACATCGAAACCATCGACGGCCTGTCGCCCAAAGAGGCCATCGCCCAGGGCCGCGTCAAGGCATCGCCCTATGTGGTCAAAGGCAAGCGCTATGTCCCCATGACGGTGAAGCAGGCGGAAACTTACCGTCAGAAGGGAATCGCATCCTGGTACGGGGATGAGACCTACCGGCAGCGGGGCGGGCACATGACGGCAAACGGCGAGGCGTTCAACCCGGACGGCCTGAGTGCCGCCCACAAGCACCTGCCCCTGCCCATATTCGTGCGAGTGACGAATCTTTCAAACCGGCGCAGCATCATCGTACGCGTCAACGATCGCGGACCCTTCATCGACGGTCGGGTCATCGACCTGAGTGCAGGCGCGGCCAAAAAGCTGGGATTTTACAAACAGGGAACCGCCCGGGTACTGGTGGAAACAGTCACCCTGGAAGGTTAACATCCCTTTTTAAGGGTTGGACATCCACGCAAAATTGGCAATGCATCCGTTTAATTTGCAATCCAAATAAAAAGAAGGTATTCGAAAATAAAACTGACAATATGCACCCGCACAGGAAATAATTTGGATTGCCACAGAAGGCCAGAAAATAAAGCGCGGTTCGCTGGATGATAACAGAAAGTAACGATCTGGGGGAGATACTAATATGGACCGGGTTAAGGAATCCATTAATCGTGTAATAGATGGCCTTACGGACAAGATTACCGCTATCAGCCGCTATCTGCTGGAGAATCCGGAAACCGCTTACCAGGAGTATAAAGCCTGCGAATATTTAAGTCGGGTGCTGGAAAAACATGATTTCGAGGTTGAACAAGGTGTGGGTGGCGTGGAAACCGCCTTTTTTGCCCGTCCCAAAGACCGGGGCCCCGGTCGGACCACCGTGGCTTTGCTGGCTGAATATGACGCATTACCCAAAATCGGCCACGGTTGCGGTCACAATTTGATTGCCGCGGCCAGTCTCGGTGCGGCAATTGGACTGCAAAGCGCCCTAAGTGATTCAGCAGGCGGGTTTGTGGTTGTCGGAACGCCTGCGGAAGAAGGCGGTGGCGGAAAGGTGCGCCTGATTGAGGCCGGGGTGTTTAACGGCATTAACGCGGCCATGATGTTTCATCCGTCACAACAAAATATTCCCGGAAAGGATATGCTGGGCCGGATAAAATTTAAAATGGAGTTTCACGGACGCACTTCTCATGCATCCAACTCGCCGGATAAGGGAATTAACGCCCTCGATGCTCTGGTTCTGGCTTTCACCAATATTAATGCCCTGCGACAGGGCTTGCGCTCCGACGGGCGAATTCACGGCATCATCACCCACGGCGGCGATGCCCCCAACATTATACCCGACTATGCTGCCGGTCTGTTCTATGTTCGTGGCGCAAGCATCCGCTATCGTGACGAAATTTTTGATAAGGTTGTCCGCTGTGCACAAGCGGCCGCCATGGCTGTGGGAGCGAAAGTAAACATTGAAATTGACGGGCCGAAAATTGATCCCTTCAAACACAATCCTGCGCTACAGAGCGCATTTACAAAGAATATGGAATTGTTCGATATTGCCGTTGACACGGACAACGGCCGCCGTGGTTCATCGGACATCGGCAACCTCAGCCATTTCCTGCCTGCCATCCATCCCTTTCTCTCTATCCTGGACGGTGGCATTGCCGGCCATTCAACGGAGTTCCGTGATGCAACAGATACTGACAAGGGCCGGGCAACCCTTCTGGCGGCAGCCAAGCTGCTGGCCATGACCGCCTATGATTTCCTGAACTCAACCAGACTGCAGGAACAGGTGGCAATGGATTTCAGGAAAGAGTAGCTTACAAGTGATATATCGCAACAGAAGATTGATGAGTAAAATCGTGGCCCTCATCCTGCCTCATTGAGATGGCAGGCGGAAAGCCGGCCGGGGGAGATCTCCTTGAGCAGTGGCACCTGTTCCCGGCATCGGTCCGTGACGTGGGGGCAGCGGGGATGGAAGTGGCAGCCCATTGGCGGATCCAGGGGCGAAGGGATCTCACCGGTGATGGGCCTGTAACTGGTCTGCCGCGTTTCCAGGCGTGGCACTTCCTGCAGGAGGGCCTGGGTATAGGGATGATTCGGCCTGGCAAAGAGTTCTTCGGTGGCCGCCACTTCCACCACCCTGCCGAGGTACATGATCACGATCCGGTCGCTGATGTGTTCCACCACCCCCAGATCATGGCTGATAAAAAGGTAGGTTAACTTTAACTCTTCACGCAGCTGCATGAAGAGATTGAGTATCTGTGCCTGGATCGAGACATCGAGCGCGGCGACCGCCTCATCACAGACGATGAATTCGGGTTTGACCGCCAGGGCCCTGGCAATACCGATTCGCTGACGCTGGCCACCGGAGAACTGGTGCGGATACCGCCGTTTGTAGATGGGATCAAGGCCACTGAGCAGCATGATCTCATCCACGTAGCCGTCCAGTTCGGTACGCGTAACGATTTCATGGATGAGCGGCGCTTCGCCGATGATGTCTCTCACCCGTTTACGGGGGTTCAGGGAGGCAAAGGGGTCCTGAAAAATCATCTGCACATTGAGCATCATCTTTCCGGCATCCACAGATGTGAGCTCGGCGACGTTTTTGCCCCGGTATAAGATGGCACCCTCGCTGAGCGGCAAGATACCGGCCACCATTCTCCCAAGGGTCGATTTGCCGCAGCCCGATTCTCCCACCAGTCCAACCACCTCACCCTCGGCAATATCGAGATTGACCGCATCGACCGCCTGCACGATCTCTTCGCGGATATTGGCCCCGAGTTTCCGGCCGATTTTTCCCGCCCAGTCCAGGGACTTGACAAAACGTTTGCAGACGTTTTGCAGGGTAATGATCGGTGCTGTTTCGCCCGGCTGATTCATGCCTTCTCCCCGGCGAAATGATGAAAACATCGGACCGGCCGACCCGGCACCGGCTCTGTAATTTCCGGTTGGTCAAGACAGGCATCATCCGCGAAATCACAGCGTTCACGAAAGGCACAACCGGTGGGCAGATTTAAGAGCGCCGGGGTCATACCGGGAATCTGGTAGAGGTGACTGCCGCGTCTATTGCGACTGGGAACCGAACCGATCAGACCCCGTGTATATGGATGCAGGGGATGATCAAGGACATCACCGAGTTGTCCCTGTTCGACAATCCTGCCGGCATACATCACGGCGATGCGGTCCGCCAGCCCCGCGACAACGGTCAGGTCGTGGGTGATCCAGATCAGGGCGGTGCCGGTTTCCCGGCAGAGCTTCTGCGCCTCAAAAAGGATCTGCGCTTGGATGGTCACGTCAAGGGCTGTTGTCGGTTCATCGGCGATGATGAGATCGGGTTTGTTGAGCATGGCAATGGCAATGGCCACCCGTTGCCGCATACCGCCGGAAAACTGGTGCGGATAGGCCCGCAGCCGCTCATCGGGTGAGGCGATTCCCACCTGTTCCAGGGCATCACGAGCCCGCTTCCGGGCCAATGCCCGATCGATCTTTTCGTGAGCCAGAATGGCCTCGATCATCTGGGTATCGATACGCAGCACCGGATTCAGGGTCATCATGGGGTCCTGGAAAATCATGGCGATGCGCGAGCCGCGCAGCCTGCGCCGCTCTTCTTCGGGCAGGTCGACAAGATCAAGGCCGTGAAAGAGAATTTTGCCGTCCACAACTTTTCCGGGCGGATCGACAAGACCAAGGATAGAAAAACCGGTGATGGACTTGCCGCAGCCCGACTCTCCCACCAACCCCAATATTTCACCTGTTCCAACAGAGAAACTGACATCATCCACCGCCTTGACCACCCCGGCCTTGGTAAAAAAATGAGTGCGCAGGTTTTCAACCGCCAAAGTGGACAAGGATGAAGTTGACGAAACAGCGGCAGGCGTCATCTTCGCAACCTCGGGTTAAGCACGTCGCGCAGTTGGTCACCCACCAGATTAATGGAAACAATGGTGATGAGCAGGGCGATACCGGGAAAAAAGGAGATCCAGAACTTTCCACTTAGCATATACTCGAAACCGTTTGAAATGAGCAGTCCCAGAGAGGGTTGGGTCACCGGCAGGCCGATGCCGAGAAAAGAAAGCGTGGCCTCAAGGGCAATGGCATGGGCCACCTGCACGGTTGCCACTACAATGAGCGGCGGCATGCAATTTGGCAGCAGGTGGCGAAAAACAATCCGTTTGTGGCTCATGGCAAGGCAGATGGCCGCCTCGATATATTCTTTCTGCCGTTCAATCATGGCGGTACCGCGGATGGTCCGGGCATAATAGGCCCACTGGGCCGCAACGAGGGCCAGAATGATCTTGTCGGTACCCTGGCCGAGAATGGCCATGAGCACCAGGGCAATCAGTATAGAGGGAAAGCTGAGCTGGATATCGACAATGCGCATGATGACCGTATCGACCCTGCCGCCGAAATAGGCGGCGAAAAGCCCGATACAGCCGCCGACAATAAGGGCGATCAGTGCACTCATAGCGCCGACTGTCAGACTAGTTCGCAGGCCGTAGAAAATGCCGCTGAGCATGTCACGTCCCTGGTCATCGGTTCCGAGCCAGTAGGTGTATCCATAAGTGGTATTCTCCGATCCCGGAGGCAGACGGCCGTCGAGGATGTCAAGCTGAGCCAGATCGTAGGGATCCTGGGGTGAGATCATCGGCGCGAAAATCGCGACAAACACAATGGTGAGAAAGATCGAAAGGCCGAAGATGGCGACCCGGCTTTCAAAAAAATCAGAGAGAAAGCGTCTCAGCGGTGCTTCCACCTCTGCAGGCTTTTTTTTCTTGATCCCGGTTTGTTGCATTTTTGTTTGCGTGGTCATGATTTTACATCGCCGAGCCGCACCCGCGGATCAAGAATCGAGTAGAGTACATCCACGGTAAAGTTGATGATAATGAACATGGTCACCGTTATCAGCAGATAGGCGACAATGACCGGCCGGTCAAGAACGTCGATGGAGTCAATGATCAGCTTGCCCATACCCGGCCAGGCAAATACGGTTTCGGTAACCACCGCAAAGGCGATGACGTTGCCAAGCTCCAAACCCAGTACCGTAACAACGGGAATGAGGATGTTTTTCAAAACATGCACGCCGATGACCCGGGTGTTGGAAAGCCCTTTGGCCCTGGCAAACTTGACGTAATCAAGTTGCATGTTTTCCTGAGTCCCGGCACGGGTGAGGCGAATCGTCAGTGAAAGTTTGAAGAGACCCAGGTTTATCGCCGGTAGAATGAGATGGGAAAGACCATCAACGGTGAGGAAGCTGACCGGAATGCCGAATAACAAAACGGTTTCACCGCGTCCGGAAGCCGGCAGCCAGCCGAAAATGACGGCAAACAGCATGATGAGCATCAGTCCCACCCAGAAAGTCGGCAGACTGAAGCCCAAAATGGAACCGCTCATAATGGCGCGGCCAATCCAGCTGTGATGTTTGATTCCGGCAACCATCCCCAGTGGAATACCGAATATAACGGCAATGAACATGGCGCCGAAGGCCAGCTCCAGCGTCGCCGGCATACGCTGCAAAATCAGCTTGAGAGCCGGTTCGTTAAAAACAAAGGAGTCACCCAGATTGCCATGCAGGGCATTGGTCAGAAAAACCCGGTACTGTTCCCACATGGGCCGGTCAAGCCCCAGGGCCTTGACAGCCGCTTCGTGCTCCTGCTGCGTTGCTTCCGGGCTGATGAGAATATCCACCGGATTACCGATGGTATAGACACCGACAAAGACCAGAAGCGACATAATCAGCAGAACAACGACGCTCTGGAAAGTGCGACGGATGAGAAAGACAATCACGGGAATTTCTCCGTCGGGGATAAAAAAGCGGAGAAAAGATCAGTAACCCTTTCTCCGCCATGGATTATTTTTAGGTTATTGAGCAACGCCTCACTTGATCGCCCTCACGCTGGTCGGCAGCGTATACTCATCGGTACGGGCGACATAACTGATGCCGTCACGCATGGCCCATATGGCAACCTGGTAATGCAGCGGAATGATGCCCAGGTTTTCGATGGCGATTTCAGTGGCCTTGATCAGCAGCTCTTCATGCTTTTTCCGGTCAACGGTACGCAACGCTTCTTGGAGGGTGGCGTCGAGCGCCTTGTTGGAGAAGCGGCCGCGATTCGTGTTGCCCAGGCCCTTTTCCTTGTCATAGGTGTGCAGCAGAGCGCCAAGGGGCGAGGAGGGCTCGCCGGTGCCTGATCCCCAGCCCACCAGCAACAGGCTGAATTCCAGTTTACTGCCCCGGGGGAAGAAGACGTTTTTCGGCATGGTGTCGACCTTGGTGTCAATGCCGATGCGGGCGAGCATCTGGGCAACGGCCTGGCAAATTTTAGCGTCGTTGACATAGCGGTTGTTAGGACCGTGAATGGTGAGTCCGAAACCGTCTTTCCAGCCGGCCTCGGCCAGCAGTTTTTTCGCACCTTCCGGGTCAAATTTTTCCGGTTTCAGTTTCGGGCTGATGGCGAAAAAGCCGTCCGGCAGAAGCTGCCCCGCCGGAATGGCATGTCCCTCCATGACTTTGGCGACAATGGCATCACGGTTGATGGCCTTGGAGATGGCCTTGCGAACCCGCAAATCCTTGAGCGGATTTTTCTTCATGTGCTTGCCCTTTTTGTCGGTTACAAAGGGCGACTCGTCGCGGTCACTGTCAATATGCAGGTAGATAACTCGGTTTGAAACGGATTGGGCGAGTTTAAATTCGGGATCTTTTTTCAGTTTATCGATGTCGGCGGTGGGAACAAAGTTGATCAGATCGACATCTCCGGCCAAAAGGGCCGCAACCCTGGCCGACGCGTTTGATATGGGTTTGATAATGACCTTGTCCCAGGGTTCCTTTTCACCCCAGTATGCATCGTTTTTTGTAAAAACGATGCGATCACCCGGCACCCACTCGACAAACTTGTAGGGACCGGTGCCGATCATGGCTTTACCGGTATTATAATCTTTGGTTGTCGCATTCTCTCCATGTTTTTTCGAGATGATGACAAAGGTGGACAAATAGGCGGCGGTGAGTGGAAACGCTTCATGGGTTGTCAGTTTGATGGTCAACGGATCGACGATCTCGACTGTTTTTATGAATTTAATGTACCGGGAAAATGACGAGGGGCTGTTGGGCACTTTCGGCGCGCGCTCCATGGTAAACTTCACGTCCTCGGCGGTAAACGGCGAGCCGTCATGAAAGGTAACTCCCTTGATCAGCTTGTCAAAGGTGTTCTGGGCGATCATGTTGTTGGGCGAAAGATTGTGATAATGCGGGTCCATGGAGCTGGGTTCGGATTTAAACCCAATTTTTAACTCGGCGGAAAATGCAAGAATCGGCGCCGCGACCATGACGGTAACCATTAAGCTGATAAAAAATTTCCTCACTTTCATACCATCTCCTCTCTCTTTTCTGTTGATAATAAACAGGCTACTGACAACTGATAAGGACTCCCCCTTTAAGAGCAGAATAATGGAAAATATCAGGTTTTGTACGTAACCGAATGAATCGCGATATGTCGTAAGGCTGGTTTAAAAAGGTCCGTCGCCATTTGGCAACCCGTTACTGAAATTCAGATATCGGATGCCGGTGATACTGTCAAGGTGGAAATTTTTCTAAATTGGCTGAAATGTTAGGATTTTAGGTATAGGTAACAACTGGGACGAGATCCGCCGGCTTATGTGGAACTATGTGGGGATCGTTCGCTCGGACAAACGCCTGGCCCGGGCCCAGTGCCGCATCGAAACCATCCAGAACGAAATCAGCGAGTACTACTGGAACTTCAAAGTCTCACCGAACTTCGCAACATCGCCACCGTGGCCGAGCTGATCATCAAGTGCGCCACCCACCGCAAGGAGAGTCGGGGCCTTCACTACAACATCGGCTACCCGGAAAAAAACGACCGCCGCTGGAAAAAGGATACGGTGATCCGCCGACAGATTGTGGGGTAGAATTGTTTTGTAAATATACCCCCGTCTGTTTTACCAAACAGGCGACTTTAGACGAATTTTTTGTATGCAATGACGCGACGCAGGTATATAAATCGAGATCGTCTAGGTCTGCCGCATGGATACGCCGCACGGCGTCCAACTGCGCCTTGAGTTTTTCTGAGAGTGTATCAGGTAGGGGAACCCCGCGATCCTTGCCCCCTTTGCCGAACCGCACGTAGATCAGCCTGCGATCCATGTCAATGCTGTTGACTCTCAGCCTCACGCATTCCATCAACCGCAAACCGGAGCCATATAATAGTTCGGCCATCAGCAGATGCTGGCCATGCATCTGTTTGAGAACCGCCCGAATCACAGCGGTTGACATCATAACTGGTAGCCTCGGGCGACGTTTGGCCTTTAGCGGAGCGATCTTGTCATTAATTTCAATATCGAGGACCTGTTTATACAAAAAGATAATGGCGTTAAGCGCCTGACGCTGGGTGGCTGCCGAAACCTGATTCGCACTGGCCAGGTGGCTGAGAAAAGTTTCAATCTCTGCATTCCCCATGTCACTGGGATGTCGGCGGGAACCGAAATGGTGAATAAACCGGAGAATCCATTTGCAATACGTTCGTTCTGTGGTAATTGCATAGTGGTGATATCGAAGGACCTGTCGGACCTGATCCATCAGTTTCAGGTTGGGGTCGGGGGTAAATTTGGGCTTGCTTTCCATAATTGGTATATCCTCAAAAGTAAAGATCCGCACCCAAAGGGTGCGGCTTTGAAAAATCCCCCCATAGGGGGGACAAGGCCCTGCCCCCAAATAGGGGGCGGGCCGTGCGAGTTGTGCCGTCGTTATGATACTTAA